>JAJDEK010000455.1 GCA_029259875.1 Planctomycetaceae bacterium | reverse complement strand
AGGGAGATACTACAATATTTCCTTATTTTTATAAAACGATCTTAGGAGATAAGCCTTTCAGATGGCAGATTATTCAAATTATCAGAAAGATGTGATCAAACGCTACTATGATAACCGGGAATCCATAGATCAGCAAAAGCTCGCAGAGTTGTGCACAAACCTGTATTTGGCAGAAGGCAAGAAAAAGGGAAAGCTTTGGGAAAAAGCCCGCGAAATTATGGAACGTTTGGAAATTCGAGCCTCACGCATTGATCATATTCTTAAGTCTGAAGATCCGGCCGTTTTGGCAGAACTAGTGCAGGACCTTGAGTCTGGAACAGTTTGATGATGCAGCATCGGATGATGCAGCATCGAAAATGAAATATTGTAGGAACTATGACAGCAATCTTTGATATTAGTGGTTTTCGTCTGCTGCTTCAATCCAAAGCTTCTTCAAGTGTGGCTGTGGCGCAAAGTTCCTGTGAAGCGGCAGCATCTTTACTGACACTGTGATTAGCCGTTACAGAGTAAACGGTCGCGGTAAGGGTCATGATCGAAGCCGATGTATAAAACATCGGAACAATGCCCCAATTGTCGATAATACTTCCCAGAATCGGTGCAAACACAATGGCTCCGATATCGAAAAAGCCAAGCACAATGGTTGTGCCGGTTCCGCGATAGTGTTTGGGGAAAGATTCCGTTCCCAGTGAAACGACTGCCGGGAAGAGCAGGGCATGCCCAAAACCACACAAAATTGAGGGGCCAATCAATTGCCATTCCTGCGTGATCGAAGGCAGAATGATGTGTCCAATGGCATGACCCATCAGGCCCATAACAATCATTTTATTCCGTCCGACAGTTTCTCCCCAGCGTCTTGTTAAGAGACGAATGACAAAGGCAGAGATTGCATATCCGGCAAAGAATGTTCCAATTCCCCCAAGTTCGCGTTGTGTCACAAACCGAGTTAAAAAGACACTCACCACGGTGAAGCTAAGCCCCATCATGATGGCGATCACAACAACCTGACCGGGCCAGTAGCGGAACAGTAACTGATGAGCAGCCGGTGTGACCTTTGGTCTACGGTGAATGTCATTGCGGGTAATGGTAAGCACAATGATGAAGTAAAATAGCCCCAGAACTGCGGGGATGCCAAACACGGCATAGAATTGAGCATTTCCAGGAGCGAACCAGCGCATCATCCAGTCACTGATCTGAGTACCGAGAATGATTCCCACGAACCCACTGCTTCCCAGACTGCCGATGACTTCCGTTCTACGATGGTGAGGAATTTTTTGCTGAATATGGACGATAGAGCACGTAAACATGCCTGCAATCCCTGTCGCAAAAAATGTCCTTAAAGCGAATATTTCCCAATCTAATGACCTGCAAAACGCGGTTCCGCCTGCACCGATGATAAAGATGATAGCGGAAATAGCCCACAGTCTTCTTACGCCGTAGCGATCAATTCCTTGCCCGAGAAAGAAACGGGCAATCAACGCTACAAATACACCACAACTTACGATGTCACCGACGAGCTCTTCGGTTCCGCCGAGATAGGTGATTAAATCAGCAAAACGAAAGGTAAGGGCGTTGGCAGTGACCAAGATCACATTTGCCAGGTAACAAAGCCAGAAAAGTCGGTTGTAGATTGGTTCCTCTTGATTAGTGGAAACAATAGGAGTAATTGACATTTGATTTTTTTAATTAATGTTGGGCTAATTGCCGTATCCAAGAACGATCGATTTTTATGGAATCGGAACTGCTTTCAGTTCACTTTTCCAAACGCAAGTCCGTTGATAAGAAATCCCGGACAGGGGAGAGAAGCTTTCACGAGTTTCATTCGTGTAGTGAAGTTGTCACGAACCACACTCTGTAGACACCGAAAACGTATCTAAGTTCGTAATTCTGAGGCGAGGAAAGACTCATATTGGCAAAACGCCACTGATTATGAAAGTATCCTAAACCTTTCATAATTCATTTTAGCAGACAAGCGATCATCCGTCTAACGGAGAACTCGGAAACTTTGAGGTAAGGTAATTTGAGATCAGGATGATGACCGTGATTTCAGCTTAAATATGAAGTTTTTGTGAAGCTAACAGCCTTCTATTTAATCAGTTACCCTCCGAAAGCACTATAACGTTTCGTCCCTCGGTGAAAGGCGATGCGATTCAACGCAAATAGGACAGCAATCCAGACAACTTCGATGGCCAATTCGAAAATGAGTTCTTCATTTGTATACTTTCCAAGGAACACAGCTCCAGGGAAATATGCCAGATATTTAAAAGGCAGGAGTTGCATCCAGTAACTTAACGGTTCTGGAAAGAGATCAAGCGGGATCATGTGCCCGGAAAGAAAATAGTTCAGCATCATATAGATGAAGATCAGCGAACTCACTTCCAGGAACCAGAAAGCAATCAGCCCGATCAATGACTCAATTAAGAAGCCAACCAGAAAAGCCATCAGCAGTGACAGAATACAGGCAGTGATTGTAAAAGCGTCAGGCAAGCTAGTGAAATATTCGCGGCAAAGATAAAAGACGAGAATAAAAGGTCCGATGGCTACCAGATAATATACCAGTTTGTGGGCGACACGCGCCCAAAACAGATATCCCAACATATCAATGGGTTGAACTAAATATTTTTTGATGGTTCCATCACGAACATCGTTGGCAATGCCGTTGGATAGCCCCGGCATACTGGAAAAAGCGCGCCCCACCATGACAAGCAGGTAATAGGCGACCATTTCTTTATAGTTATAACCTTTGATGGAACCGACGGGGGAACTGGTATAAATTCCGTAGATGGCTCCCCACAGAAAAATTTGAGTTACGATAGGCAGGAAGCGAACCAATGTGGCAAATATGAAATCTCCCCGGTAGACGAGACGTTCTTCCACAGAAGTCTTTAAAATAATCCAATTAGTCCGCAGGTTGGCGATCATATTCTTGATATCGAAAAGTCGTATTCAAAACTGTTGGTCAGTCTGATTCTACGATCAGATATGTTTCAATTACTTTTATTAATCTGTCGTTGATTGCAACTCACTTTTTGCGTCGCGCGCATGGTCACTCTCTTTTTTGTGTTCGGTGAAAACTTCCGCAATCACTTCTTCAAGAGGTCTTTCTTGCACACCGACGTCTAGAATTCGGTACTTGGAAAGCAGGCTCGAGAGAATTTCCGGAATTTTATTACGTGGGACTTTCAGCTTGACGCGTGGTGCTTCATTTTCAATGACCTCTCCCCACTGTGAAAAGTCTCTGGGCATATCATCGCCGTCGAACTGGACATCCATGATTTTGTAGTTGCTGAACCGATCAAGAATGTCACTTAAAGGACCATCGTGTTTGATAGAGCCTTGGTTAATGATGACGGCTCGTTTACAAAGTGCTTCCACATCTTTCATATAGTGACTGGTTAAAACGACAGTCGTTTTCTGTTCGATTTGGTAGTATTTTAGAAATTCTTGGACGCGTCGCTGCGAAACAACATCCAGGCCGATCGTAGGTTCATCAAGCAGTAAAACATCAGGTCTGTGAAGTAATGCTGCGATGAGTTCCATTCGCATGCGTTCTCCCAGCGAGAGCTCACGAACGGGTTGGCCAATCAGGTGTCGCACTTCGAGCAGGCTTGTTAATTCATCAATGCGACGCGTGTATTCTTGTGGATCAATCCGGTAGATTTCCTTGTGAAGACGAAACGATTCCTGGGCAGGCAGGTCCCACCAGAGCTGATTTTTTTGCCCCATTACCAGCGAAAAGCGTCGTCGGTATTCATTTTCGCGTTTCCAGGGGACATGCCCTAAAACGGTTGCAGATCCGGCTGAAGGGAAAATGAGTCCAGACAGAAGTTTGAGTGTTGTCGTTTTACCGGCACCGTTTGGTCCGAGGAAGGCAACAATTTCGCCTTGTCCAATGGTAAAACTCACATCAGAAACAGCGTGTACTGTTTTATAATCGCGTCGCCACAGTCCCTTGACTGAAGCAAACACGCCCTCATTTTTTTGATAGACTTTGTATGTTTTTTCGAGATTTTTTACGACAATGGCGTTCATGGTGCCATCTTACGGTACCCACCGTTTCGGGTCGAGCGACAAAGCCAGAGATTCACAAAAAACAGACGCCCGAACAGTGCCAGACGTTAGCTGGCTTGTCTGACTATTGTTGTTTTTCCGCTTCAGCCAGAGCGTCTCTGATTTGGCTGGCGATCTCGGGGTCGCACTTCGGTATCGCCTGATTGGGAAGGACATGTTCCTGTTTGGCGTAATAGATGTTCAAGAGCGAATCACGGATGCCTGAGTCTCCTTCCAATTGCTCGCGGCCGTGCCAGCTTTTTTTCCTCAGAGTGTTAATCACTGAGAATGCGAATGCACTGTTCGGTTCAAATGGGTTTTGCTTGATTTTTTCAAATCCCCTGAATCCTTTTGGTCTACCGAGAACAAATTGTGGAACAAGATTACGTTTATAAAGCGCAGTCCCCAGTTCGAGCTGAGATCGATCTCTGGGCAAAGCAATTTGGAATGTCACAATTTTTTTACGGGTATCAGGGTGTGGTGAAATAAAGTAACCCGGTTTTTCGCGCATCAAACTCAATCGCGGAAACGCTTCGACCTGATTAACTTCTGTATGATCAACTCCAAACCGGTAGGCGATGCCGGAACTCAGTGAATTAAAGACCGCTTGTTTTAATTCGGGGGACGCCAGAGCATTCCGAACTCCAATCCAAAGTTCTTGCTGTTGTTCTTTGAAGCTCTGGTTGATTTTTTCCTCAGCGAGTTCAAATTCAAATCGGTTAGATTCACCATTCTCCATAATATGCCGTTCTCCCATCGTCGTATAATTTGATTGACCGGGGAGATTTTCAATGATTTCAGCATAGATGTCTTCTGGGAAAATGTTCGTCACGGTGATATAGGGAAAAGGGTCTTCGACTGGCTCGGTTGCATTCAACCGCTGAATCATATGCGATAAGACATATTGAGTGATTTCGGTATTGGCTGTGAGTGTTTTAAGGGCCATCTTTTCATCCTTGAGTCGTTTGGCTGTGTTTCACTATTAATCTGAGTATTGTATCTGAGCTTCTCTGGATCTGTTCTACAAAAAAATCCAAGTATTAGTCAGGCGAGAACAAGAACTTGACTCTGAAAAGTGATGTCTATGGTTATGATCTTTCCTCGGACAGTCCAATAAACTGTTTCGGTATTTTACCTGATGTGTCAACAAAGTCCTATAGCAAAAATTCTGCTGTTGGTAAGTAATCTACACATTGCCCTTGATTCACGGTGTGTCGCATCAGTTATCACTTTGCTATTGAGATTTCAAATTTCGCATGGCGAAGGGACTGGACTATGAAGTACTCATTTTGGGCATTCCCTATCAGGGTTTCCTGTCATTTAAGCACATAATTGCCCCAAATTCCGTTTTTTTAAGGGGGAGTGTAAATGACATTTCAAAGCGAGAAAACTTACTTAAGAAATCGGGATTAAAATATGTACCATTCTGCAATGAGGGAAGTCATGCTGCCTTATCGGCTAAGGCTTTGCGAATTTTATAGGCAATGAGCGGATCACACATCGCT
>JAJDEK010000454.1 GCA_029259875.1 Planctomycetaceae bacterium | reverse complement strand
CAGTTTGATTACGACACCAAAGTCTGGTCTCATCACCACAATCCAAGAACGGTCGCCAATAATGCGGCGGGTGAAGTCACGCTGAATCTGGGAATTACGGGCCCACATCTGACTTTGGGTGCCGCTTGTGCCGCTGGGAATGCAGGCTTTATTCAAGGCGTGCAGATGCTGCGATTGAACGAAGTCGATATGGCATTATGCGGTGGTGTTTCCGAGAGCATCCACACATTCGGTATTTTTGCCAGCTTCCAGAGCCAGGGGGCACTGGCAACACACGATGATCCCACGAAGGCCTGTCGGCCCTTTGATATAAACCGAAACGGGATCGTCGTCGCCGAAGGGGGCGCTGTGTGTACGTTAGAGCGTCTTCCCGATGCACTGGCACGAGGTGCTACCATTTATGGAGAAATCGTGGGCTATGCAATGAATTCTGATGCCAGTGATTTTGTGCTTCCCAATTCTTCTCGACAGGCAGAATGTATACATCTGGCTCTAAAACGTGCTGGCTTGCAACCCTCTGATATTGATATCGTCAGCAGCCATGCCACGGCTACGACTCAGGGAGATATTGAAGAAGCCAAGGCACTAGCGAAAGTCTTTGGTGATTGTCCCAATCTCGCCATCAATAATACAAAAAGCTTTATCGGCCATGCAATGGGAGCCGCCGGTGCTCTGGAAATGTTGGGAAATCTTCCAGCATTTGATGACGGAATTGCACATGCGACTTTGAATCTTGAAGAGCTTGATCCGGAGTGCAATTTGCCGCAACTCGTACCAAATCAACCACGTCAAATGGAGCGGGTGGAATGCATTCTGAATAACTCTTTTGGCATGCTGGGAATCAATTCTGTTCTGATCATTAAGAAGTATTCTGACTGAGCTAACCCCTTATCAGACTTTGTTTAAAACATCGATCTCGGGACGTTTTTTGATCGCTGAGTGATTTCCTGTTCGGTATCTATAACGGTTCGCGGAAGATTTTCTGAAAATCTCTACTTTCTCAAGGGTTCAGTCGGTTTAAATCGCTTAGATCGCGCTATAGTATTCCTCATAAGGGGCGGGTTTTTATTTCCCGGCTTCTGGCGGGGATTTTGTTTGTTTGGTATAAGAGACTACCCCACCGGTTTTCACAGCGAAAATCATTAGATTTGCTGATGAAAATCGATGTTACAGGATTTTTAGAAAGTTTGGAGTTTCTGCATGGCGCCGGAACAAATCAGATCGGTTATCTTGGATATCTTAGCTCGAATTGCTCCCGATGAGGATCTTTCAGAGCTTGATGATAGTGTTCCTTTTCGTGAACAAATGGAATTAGACAGCATGGACTTTCTGGATATCGTGATGGAGTTGCGTAAGCTCTATCGTGTGCAGATTCCGGAAGAAGACTATGGTGAACTGGTAACGATGGACAGCACTGTTACTTATCTGACTCCAATCCTGAAGGATGCGGAAAGCACCGTCTGATTCCAGCGAATTCCCTCCGCCATGAGCTACGATTCAATTATCATTGGTGCTGGCCTGTCCGGGCTGGCTGCTGGAATCCGGCTGGCCTATTACGGGAAGCAAGTGTGCATTCTTGAAAGGCACACCACAATTGGTGGACTGAATTCCTTCTATCGCCTGCGGGGACGAAATCACGATGTGGGTCTGCACGCAGTCACAAACTATTCGCCTCCAGGTGGAAAACGGGGACCTCTGAATAAAATTCTCAGGCAACTCCGTTTTCAATGGGAAGACTTTGATTTGAGCCCGCAGTGTGGTTCTTCGGTTGTCTTTCCCGGTCATACACTCCGCTTTAATAATCACTTCGATTATTTTGAAGCACAAATTGCAGAACAGTTTCCGCAGCAGATCGATGGCTTTCGTAAGTTAGTTTCAGACATCGACACCCACAATATCGGTGATCTGGGGCAAACCTGGATTTCTGCTCGCGAGCGCATGGCCGCTTATATCACCGATCCACTGCTCATCAATATGCTGCTCTGCCCGCTGATGTTTTACGGCAGTCCTTCTGAACATGACATGGACTTTAACCAGTTCGTAATTATGTTTCGCAGCATCTACCAGGAAGGTTTTGCCCGCCCTTATAAAGGGATTCGACTGATCCTGAAAAACTTGGTGAAAAAGTTCAAATCGCTGGGAGGCGAACTCAAACTTCGTGCCGGTGTGAAGGAGCTGCTTACTGATGGCAAACACGTTTCAGGCGTGATGCTCGATGATGGTCAGATTCTCGAGGCGAAGAACGTCCTCTCTTCTGCGGGCTCTGCAGAAACACTGCAAATGTGTGGCGCAAACGTGCCTCAGGATGAGCGATTTACTCCCGGCGAGATTTCGTTTGTCGAAACCATTTCCGTTCTCGATCAGCAACCAGCCGAGCTCGGACACGAAGAAACCATCGTTTTCTATAATGACTCTGAAGACTTTTACTACGAACAGTCGAAAGAACCCGTTGACGTTCGCAGCGGCATTATCTGCTCGCCCAATAACTTCGAGTACGATCAACCGCTGGAAGAAGGTTCGATTCGCATCACCGCTTTAGCGAATCCCGATTATTGGATGAATCTATCCGAAGAAAAATACATCGCGGAAAAAGAATATTGGTATGACCAAATTCTTAAATCATCACTACGATTCATTCCTGATTTCCGCTCGCATGTGACCGACATCGATACGTTCACCCCGCGGACCATCAAAAAATTCACCGGCCACATTAATGGCTGTGTCTATGGAGCGCCTCAGAAAATTCTAGACGGAACAACACCGTTCAATAACTTATTTCTCTGCGGTACTGATCAGGGGTTTCTGGGAATTATTGGCTCCATGCTCTCCGGAATCAGCATCGCCAATCTGCATTTGCTGAACCCAAAATGAACGTTTTTTTTGATCGAGAGAAATGCTGTACTCTTGCATCATGATCTGAGAAAAGACGCGTATTATTCCGCTGCTGCGTGTTGAATTGTCACACTTTTGTCACAGCATCCTGAATTACTCCGGTTTAGTAGACAAAGCCTGGAAATTTCGAT
>JAJDEK010000453.1 GCA_029259875.1 Planctomycetaceae bacterium | reverse complement strand
TAAATTGTCGACAGCGGAACAAAAGTGATTTGTGATTCGGCTAATCCATTGTTTTTGGTGCGGTCGCCTGCACAGTGCCCAAGTAGCACTCCATCCTTAGTGAATTCGACCGCAGTATAACAATACCAGCCATTCGGATTCGTTTCGATATTCTGAATGTGCTGCCAGGTCTTGCCTTCATCTTTCGAAACAGCAATCGTCAGCGGTGTCCGCTTACCACGCAATTGAGGGCTAATCTCCCGATGATTATTCCAAACCAATAATAAATCACCGGTAGCAGGGATGCGTTCAATCGAGGCTGGCGAAACGGGTGCAATTATATTGGATGGCTTGAGTTCGGAAAATGACTTTCCTCCATCACGAGAATAAGCAACATACTGACTACCACCATTCGTACGACAGAACCCCATCAACCGCCCATCTTTTAATTCAACCACTCCAGGTTCCTGCATATAAGGCTGTTTGTTCCCGGCTTGTTTTTGCACGACAACCTCCTCACCGCGCTGCCAGGTTTTGCCGTTGTTATCAGAGTAATAACAGAGAAAACGACCATTGAAATTAAAACGATCTGAACCAGGTTGATTCTGATGTAAAGCAAGAGGAATCACAAGACGTCCATTTTTCAATTGGACAACTCGATCATTATTCACGACATAATAGCCAACATGTTTTGGAGGGATGATTTCAACAGGTTCACTCCAACTAACGCCTTCATCTTTACTAATTCTCATCACAGGAAGTAAGTCTTGAAGTGAGTTCTTACGGGCATAAAATAAGGCAATTTGACCAGATTGCAGCCGTAGCAGGGAGACTGACATAATATTTTGACTGCCGTCATTCTCGATGATCGTCTGATCTTTTTGAGTCCATGTTTTTCCCCCGTCCGATGAATAGCGTCCCGCGAGATAAGCGGATGAGTGATCGGCAGCGCCTTCAGTAAAGTGTGTGTAAATGAAAAGAATGCGTCCGTCTTTGAGTGTGATAAAGTCACCTTCACTATTGCGAGGGTTATTCGCAGATGGTGGTAATTGTAATACTCGTTTTATTTTCTCGGCGTTTTCTTCGTTAGCAGTACCTGCTTCTCCAACTGCAAGAAATGTGATTTGATATAAAACCATGAAAGCAGATACTAAAAACGACAATTTCCACTTCGTCAACGCACTCATTTATTCAATCTCCGGTTTAATGAGAGGGCTCGATTACAGACTGTAATCCGATTTCAATTTCGCTGGTATTCTGAAGACCCACAAACATCGGCAGGTCAATTCTATTGGACTCAAACACCGTTCTTTCCACAAGCTGGCTGGTACGTGTTCCCTAGTTTTGTTCGATCTAAGCCAGCCCTAACCCAAACTGAAGTCTTTTGGAAACGTTCTATGACAGTCCAATGACATCAAGAATCCCAATCGCACCAATATTCTTGAAACAAAATGAACGGCAGTATTCGCTGAAAATCGTGTCGTGATACTGGTCTCAACTATACCTAGATTCGGTCAGAATCCATTTCATAGAAGCAAGTTAAGAGTTTTGAACGCCATCCAAAAACTTACTTGCTTTAAGTTACTGAAAGATTTGTCCCCTCACTAAAGCAACAATCCTAATTTAGGATTATTTTTAATTTCCATTGAATTTGTTTGACATTTTGACATTTTTCCTTATAAACTCAATTAATCATTAGTGCATTAATGAACTCAAACGCATTAATATGCTTACTCAAAAAATGGGTAAATCTACCTATTCATTTAGCATTAATGACAACAATTCAATTTTTCTAGCTGAAATCTATGCTGTTTTTGTACGAATCTTACTTCTCTAGATTCTGCTGCAATATTGGTTTTAACAAACAACTCCTTTGAGTTTCAGAATATTTTCCTGCTGTTATCAACAGAATTTTTTTTTTCATACTCATTATTTTGTTTTTTACAAAGGAGATGTAACATGAATCCGAAACGTTCACAGAGACATGGCTTTACTTTGATTGAATTACTGGTGGTGATTGCCATCATCGCGATTCTCATTGCATTGCTATTACCCGCTGTACAACAAGCACGAGAAGCTGCCCGTCGTAGTACTTGCAAAAACAACCTGAAACAGATTGGGCTGGCGCTACACAATTATCATGAAACTCACCGCGTCTTTCCCATCGGCGCCAATAATATTGGCAGCGGGAACTTCCAAGACGTCTCTGTCGAACCGACTCTTGGATTAAACCACACCGCTTGGTTGATGCTATTACCTTTCATGGATCAGGCACCACTTTACAATCAGCTTAATTTGAACATTGCAACCAATGGCCACTTCGGTCCCCCTTCTGGCACGGTTTCCAATTCGATTACCGGGGTCGTAGGCGGATGGCCTAATGCCAATAGCCTTCTGGTGCAAACGATTCTGCCGGTTCTGATCTGCCCTTCCGATGATGGCGAGACGATTGAAGTCAGAACTGATGCTGCAAATTATATTGCCAACCATGCCAGAACGAATTACTTGTTCTGTGCTGGCGGACATGGGAACGGATGGTCTGGAGGAAGAATCTGGTCCATCTATCAAACAAGTGCCAGCAATCTAGCAGACGGTCGTACCGGAATTCGATACCGAGGCATGTTTGGTTTCAATGGGGCTGCCAAGATCAAAGATGTCAAAGATGGAATGAGCAATACTATTGCCGTCTGCGAAGGAGCCATCAATGGTCGCACCAATGATGCTTACACTCCTATCTGGGGAGGTTATCGTCGCTATGGAACATTCGCTGTGAACCACCCCAATATTGACGCCAACCACATCAATAATGCCCGCTACCACATCAATGGCCCCGTGCATGTGCCGGGGATGACCGGTTCTAGTGCAACAGCTAACAGGTTGCACCATGTGGGAGTTGCATCCAGCGTCCATGAAGGAGGCATCCATGTTTTATTAGGAGACGGTTCTGTTCGTTTCTTGACAGAAAACATGGACAAAAATACCTATGCCTTACTGACACGAATCAATGACAGTCAAGTATTAGGCGAATACTAATTTGTGTTGATGCCCACTATCGAGGCATATCTGAATATCGTTTTGAATTCAGATATGCCTTTTACTTGGTTCAAGTATTAAGGAGATGATTGTGGAAAAGTCGCAAAAGCTATGGTTGTTGCCCATAGCCATAGCTCTGCTGTTACCAATTTCGGGGTGTTTTGGAGGCGCGAAAGGACCTTCTGAAAATAATGAAACTCCGGTGCAAGTGGGAAATGAAGATTCCCTTGCTCTTCCACCAGAATAAGTAGCAAGCCAGCTCATTTTACAGTAACGAGCTAGCTCTTAACCTTATGTTTGTTTTTGACAGACATACTTTTACCGATTCCTATTCACTTTTTTATTTTTTTCATTTTTTTACGAAAGAGGTGTATCATGAACCTGAGACGTTCGCAGAAGCATGGTTTTACTTTGATTGAATTGCTAGTGGTCATCGCCATTATTGCAATTCTCATCGCACTCCTGTTACCGGCAGTGCAACAAGCACGTGAAGCCGCCCGTCGCAGTACGTGCAAAAACAACCTGAAACAAATTGGTCTGGCGCTTCATAATTATCATGAAACTCACCGCGTCTTTCCTCTCGGCGCTAATAATGCGGGAAGCGCAAATATGACCGCCATTTCGAGTGCGACGCTCGCATTAAACCACACGGGCTGGTTGATGTTGCTACCTTATATGGATCAGGCACCACTCTACAATCAGTTTAATCTCAACATCGCCACCAATGGTCAGTGGGATACGCTTGGTGGTTGGACTGGAGTCGTGGGTGGATGGCCCAATGCGAATAGCACTCTAGTCCAGACAATACTTCCCGTTCTACTCTGCCCTTCCGATGATGGTGAGACGATTGAAGTTAGAAGTGATGTAACAAACTACATGGCTAATCATGCCAGAACCAATTATCTGTTCTGTGCTGGTGGACATGGCAATGGATGGCCTACGGGACAAATCTGGTCAATCTATCAAACGAGTGCAAGTAATTTGGCTAGTGGAAAAACCGGAATTCGATATCGAGGCATGTTTGGTTTTAACGGCGCTTCCAAAATCAAAGATGTCAAAGATGGACTTAGTAATACAATCGCCGTTTGCGAAGGTGCAATCAATGGTCGTACCAATGATGCTTATACTCCTATCTGGGCTGGACATCGGCGCCATGGGACATTCGCTGTGAATCACCCCAATATTGATGCTAACCACATCAATAATGCACGCTACCACATCAATGGCCCCGTGCATGTACCGGGTATGACAGGTTCTAGTGCAACCGCAGACAACAGGCATCATGTAAACGTCGCTTCGAGCGTCCATGAAGGAGGCATTCATGTTTTACTGGGAGACGGATCTGTTCGTTTTCTGAGTGAAAATATGGACAAGGATAATTACGCCTTACTGACGCGCATCAATGATAGTCAGGTATTGGGCGAGTTCTAAATCGTTTTCTCTCTATGATTAGAGGAGATACTTCTGAAATTTAGTTTGGTTTCCAGATATATCTTTTATCTGGTTGAAATGTTAAGGAGATGATTGTGAAAAAGTTTCACAAGGTGTGGTTGTTGTTTTTAAGCATGGCCCTCCTGTTACCAATTTTGGGGTGTGGAAGCTCGAAAGAACCTTCTGAGGATAAAGAAACCCCTGTCCAAGTGGGAGATGAGGCTTCCCTCACTCTTCCACCAGAATAGTGATAAGCCAGCTCATTCTGCTAATGAGTTGGCTCTCATTTTCTAACTGTTTTAGAATCTTAAACTAAACCGACTGCCCTAATCTGGGGCAGCCGGTTTTTGAATTTTGTCAGAGGACGATAAAGTGAATTGCGCTGCAATACAAAACAATTTTGTGCACGCACTAACGCCACATACAAAATAAAAGAAGATCAAAACTTCATTCGAAATCCGATGGCATCATTTTGCTGTTTTCTCCAGTTCCGTAGTAGATTCATCTGCTTTCAATCCCGGATCAGGTTGAGTTGATTCCGCATTATTGCTACTGCCGCAGGCGACAGATAATACGCACGGAAAGAACAAAGCCACACACGCTAATTTTCGAATTTCTTTAAGCATTAGTTCTTCCTTCCAATGTAATCGCATGCTCTGATTTAATAACCGGATTCTCTGGCAGATAATTTTCGACGTTCCGAGTACATATATCGATGACTGTCCCTCAGCATCATTTACAATGAGAGTCTAAATTCCGTACCGAATGTCTTAAAATAAAACCTGCACACCTTAGGAAAAGAAATGCAGGCCAAAAACAGGCACACAGATTACTTTGTTTTTAAAGAATATAGAGTTGGAATAGATGTTTAAAATTCACCAACTGACAACCCATCGTTTCGGTGATGTAATCGCTGATAAATTCCCCAATGATTTGCCAAATAAGCTTTATCGTTCCAGCCACCGCCGGATACTCCAGTAGCACAGGCACCGGGATCATTACTCCACTCGCAGCCACAGCCGTGGGCGGCACAAGTCGAAGCGCTTCTTTGCGAAACAATATGATCAATGTTTTCCGAGAGGAACCGGACAGCACCATCTGCCATTAGAAATTGTGCTCCTCCCGTATGAGGACTCCCGAATCGCCAAGCCGGAGATGACATTCCCGGCTTGAGTTCGTTGGTGATTGGATATAAACCAGCGGCCATGAACCAATCCCAACAGCAGGCAGTATCATTTCCAGGACTGGCTGTCGTAAATGTATGATGCTGAACTCCCAGCCATGAACCACCGGTCCATACCTGATATGACCTTTCTCCTACCGCAATTGTGTTTGAAGTTCCATCTTTAAACCCTGACATTTTGGTGGGTCGTGCGGGATCAGAAGTGAAAAACCCTCCAGACAATCCTGCGAACGTACTATCAACGTTCTGGAATCCTCCTATACTACCGGCGTAACTAGTACTGGGCATTGAACTCATGTAATTCGCAGTAGTTGAACTATGAACGCTTCGTGTTGGATTTCGATCGGAATCACTGGGACATAAAACGGCATCAATACCACTCAAGCCAGTTATCACAGTTTTGTTGGTTCCCTCAAAAATTCCGATGTTAAAATTGAGCTGATTATATAGCGGAGCTTGATCCATATAAGGAAGAATCATAGCCCCCCAACTTGCAGCATTCCCCCTTTCAACACCACTATTACGACCACGAATTTGTGCAGGCGGAAAAGAACCGAAGGTTTCATGATAATTGTGTAATGCAAGACCAATTTGTTTTAGGTTATTTTTACACTCAGTTCGGCGTGCGGCCTCACGAGCCTGTTGTACCGCTGGCAATAAGAGAGCAATCAAGATCGCAATGATGGCAATCACTACTAGTAGTTCAATTAAAGTGAATCCACGTTTTCTTACATGCAGTTGCATTTTTCACCTCCGGAATAAGTTAGCTAAGAAATGAGATTAAATAAGTACGAATTCGCGTTCCAGCTCAAACAATCAATACTGAGCCATTGAAATAAATTTAAAACATAAGGCTGAAGTCGCTTTAGAGATCAATTTGAAACTACTGCCTCACTTTGATATCGCCTCCTCCAGGAATTATGGGGTCCGAAGTAAACAAAAACATTTATCATGATCAGTCGAATGCCTGATCGCTGATGTATTGAATAAGAATAAAGTCTTGAGATGTCCTAGTTATTGACCTTACCTCATACATTAAAACACAACAACACTAGTGATCAATACCTACATTTTAGAATATACATTTAATTATTAATATACATTAGTATTAATTTAGTATATGAAACAACGCTAGATAGTCAATCTTTTTCAGCAAATAATATTTATCATTTATTGAATTTAGAGACAGGGCTTTCTTTCCAACTGTAGCGCAGTTGGAGCTAGATGAGAGATGGCAAAAAATATCGAAAATCAGAGACGTTATTTGAAACTCTAGAAAAGAGTTGTGATTCTTTGAACGTCTACACAAGCCATGTTGTAAAGTGAGCTTATTTTATCAACCTTCAGGACGCAGATGGTCCCGTAGAAGTCACCGTACTCTCTAAAGAAATAGGACAGCGAACTGGTGTTCCTGGAATTACAGCCAGCTTTGACGAATACGAAATTATTCGCAGCATTATCCAGCGAAAGCCAGAAGTAATCTCCCTGCCTCTCACCACTGAGAACTGCTTTTGAAACTCTAGAAGAGAGTTGACCTTCATTGAAAAACAAGGGTAGACCTTAGAAGTCCTGCCCTTGTTATAATAGGGACCAGCACATTGGTAACTAAGAGTGTTTGGCTGAGGTCATCTATCAAAGCAGCTTATTTTTTTGAGGTGATCTCATAGTCGAGCGTCGCTGCAGGACTTTTAACCGTCGCTATTGTAAGATTCATTTCACGATTGGAATTCGTATATTTCTTTGGAAATAACTGTGGTCTGCTGTTAAAAAACGGTACCTCTTGCCATTGCGAATGACTTGAACTCCATAAAGACAGTCATCATAAAATGTAAAAAACAAGGACAAGCCTTTTAAGGCTTGTCCTTGTTTCATAAGGGACTAGTGCAACGAAGTGTTCTTTTTTGCTGGAAGTTCAAGCGAGTCTGAGAGAAAACAAAATCCCAAAGCTGACAATTATTTCGTTTTCAACTCAAATTTGAATGGCTTATTTGATTTAGCAATAGTGGCTGTAACTGGTGATTGGCCAGGATCATTATATTTCTCTGGAAGTGAATTTTTGGCTTCGACATCTGCTGCCATTTGATCATTTCCAATGGGGGTTCCGTCTCGCTTTACCAGACGTGTGAACAACACTCGATAAGTTCCTTCCGCAATACCATCGCGTTGATCACGATCTTTAAGCGTAAAATTACCAGACTCATCTGTGGCACCAAAACCACCGTTGCCTTTAGTGGATTTCTCAGGGAAAAAAGTGACTGAAACATTCGGTAATGCCTCTCCATCAACGGTTACGGCCCCACTAACGGGGTAGACTTCCAGGGTGTTTTTGCTCGCACCGCCACATCCAACCAAGCAAAAGAATAAACAGCTCAAAAATAGTCGATTGTGCCACATCTGATTAATATCCTGTCCAATCTGAAATTCAGAAGAAATGCTAAGAAAAGGAAGCAAGAGAGATAGACCACGGGCGTGCAAGAAAACATCACCCGTGGTCAATTTGTTCGGATTAGAGTTTAAAACTCTCCAAGCGGATTTCCATCTGAAATGTAGGCCAGGTTATTACGGGTAGTAGCATCAATATTTTCACTGATGAATCTGACCGCACCATCACCCAGTAACACATGAGCCCCACCCGTATGGAGACTGCCAACTGTAGACCAGTCGCCAAGTCTTCCAGGATTTGTGGGACGTTGAAACGGTGGTGAATCCCAAGCACAGCAGGGCCACCAGTTAATTCCACGTGAATAGGTTAAATCAACGCCATGGCCAACCCACTTCGCATGTCCCCATGTAGCTGACACTCCGTTGAAAGTAAAACGAGTGGTTTCTGCGACCGCAACGGTATTACTCATCCCGTCTTTGACGTCTCGGATTCGACTAGAAGCATCAAGACCAAACATACGACGAGTTGTTCTTGACTCCTGTGACCAGATACTTGCCGAACTGGAAGTCCGTGTAACACTGAAGTCATAGTTTGTATGAGCTGCCTTTTCAGTTGAACTTCCGGGAGCAATAGCATAGTGAGCGCTAGTAGTCGAATTGTAATGTGTGACGTTATCGTCTGAAGGACACATAAACGCCGGGATGATCCTTGAGATCACCAAATCATTCGCATTCCCTGGTGATCCAGGCAGCAATCCACCTGGGACAGGCTTTGCAGTGGGCGCTCCTGTACTTGCTGCTAAACTAAAATTGAACTGATTGTACAAGGGAGCCTGATCGATATAGGGCAATAGCAACAACCACCCGCGGTGGTTAAGCCCAATAGGATGGCTTGCTGATCCAGAAGTGATACTGTGAGCATGTGAGACAGAATACGGGAACGCAGAGTGGGCATCGTGGTAGTTGTGTAAAGCAAGCCCAATTTGCTTTAAGTTGTTTTTACAAGTTGAGCGACGTGCAGCTTCACGAGCCTGTTGTACCGCGGGTAATAAGAGAGCAATTAAGATCGCTATGATGGCGATCACTACCAAGAGTTCAATTAGTGTGAACCCACGTTTTCTAACGTGCCGTTGCATCTTTCACCTCCAGAAAAAATTCGATAAGGAATGAAATAAAATTACGACTTCGTGTTCTGGCTCAAACAAAAGAAACCGAGCGATTGAAATGACTTTAAAAAAAAGAGAGGTCACTTTTTAAAGATCAATTCAAAAACACTGCCTAAATCTGTTAGCGCCTCCACTAGGAATTAATGGATTTCGAAGTAAACACAAACAATTATTTATTTAGACTTAGAAGCATTTATATTGACCAGTCGAATGATTATTCACTGATCTATCGAACAAAAAACGAGATAGGAAACAATTTATATGTCAGCATTAAAACCAACAAACCACTGCCAAAAATAATCATTTACACCTATTGAACATCAATAAACATTGATATACATGACATAATTAATATACATAAGAATTATTTGTAAAGTATATAAAACATTGTGCGACAGTCAATATTTTTCACACATTTTAAAAGTATTAATCATTAACTTCCTGTTCACTGGAAACGATTTCTTGAACAGTACTAGTGCAACTGAAGCCATTCAAAGTCTTCGCAATCAAACGCAAAAAGACTGAATCGCTATCGAAAATCATCAGAGTCGTTTAATCTAGCAACTACATAAATAAACTGAGTCACCAAACGAGCTTTCGTTAATTTAAACTGACTCACTTCTTTCTCATTTCATTAAAATTCTGGAATGCTATCTAATGCTGGCAAAACGAATCATCCCGTGCTTGGATGTCCATGCAGGCCGCGTTGTCAAAGGGGTCAACTTTGTCAATCTTCAGGACGCGGGTGATCCCGTGGAAGTCGCCGCGCGCTATGAAGAACAGGGAGCTGACGAGCTGGTTTTCCTGGACATCACTGCCAGCCACGAAGAACGAGAGATCATTCTCGATATTGTCCGACGAACATCTGAAGTCATTTTTATGCCGCTTACTGTCGGAGGTGGTATCCGAACCTTGGATGACATTCGCGCCTTATTGAGTGCGGGTTGTGATAAAGTTTCTATCAACTCCTCTGCCGTTAAAGATCCTGAATTAATCAAGGAAGCGGCATTACGATTTGGTAGCCAATGCATCGTTGTGAACATTGACCCGAGACGAGTCCAGAAAGCAGGAAAAGAGTTCTGGGAAGTTCATGTCAATGGAGGGAGGGTTCCAACGGGACTCGAAGCGGTCGAATGGGCGCAAAAAATGGAAGACCTTGGCGCAGGCGAAATCGTATTAACTTCGATGGATGCCGACGGAACCAAAGACGGTTACGATATACCGATGACAAAAGCCGTCGCAGAAGCAGTCACGATCCCCGTGGTTGCCAGCGGTGGTGCAGGCTGTCCTGAACACTTATATCAAGTCCTCTCTGAAGGAAATGCGAGTGCGGCGCTGGCTGCAAGCATTTTTCATTATGGCACTCATCCTGTCGATGAAACAAAGCGTTATTTAGCCGAACGTGGTATTCCAATTCGCTTTAAAAGTACCGTTTCTTGACCAAATAATTTGTTCGTTCGACAAAAAGCAACTGATTTGATGGAAGAGAGACAAATTTCGCTTGATCACTGGAAAAGGACCTTGCATGTTCTCTCAGAGTCTTCAGAATAATAGTATAGATTAGAATTAAACCGAGTAGGATCAAGGTGACAAAACCTTCTGTTTCCTGATCATGAATCCGATCGATATTTCATTTCGGCTAAGGGCTCTGGCCCCGAAGAGATCATTTCATAGTGGAGTTAATTTATGGCAACAACCGTTCCTGCAAAACCGAAAGATATCTCCCCTTTGACGGGGCATGCTGAAAATGATGTCGACAAAGTGTTCCGCCAGTTGATCAAGCACGGCGGTTCCGACTTGCATATGCAGGTGGGTAAAGCTCCAATCTTACGCGTCAAAGGGACTCTGCGAGAACTGCAGATGGAACCCATCGACCGAGACCAGATGATGGCTCTATTCACTCCCATGATGGATGAGCGAAACACAAAAATTTTCCATGATGAAGGAGGAGCTGACTTTTCTTATGTGGTGGAATATGAAGGAGTGCCTTGGCGGTTTCGTGTGAACTTATTTATCCAGTTGGGCGTTCCCGGCATGGTCTCCCGTAAAATTGAACGTTCTATTCCGAACTTTGAAGGCTTGTATCTACCTGCTGTAATGGAATCACTTTGTAAATTTGACCAGGGCATGGTGTTGCTCGCAGGCGTCACCGGTAGTGGTAAAAGTACCACGATTGCTTCGATGTTGAACTGGGTCAACGACAACTATCGCAAACACATTCTGACGATTGAAGACCCGATCGAATTCGTTTACACTCAGAATAAGTGCCTGATCAATCAGCGCGAAGTCGGTATTGACGTAAAAGACTTTGAAATTGCAATGAAACATGCCGTGCGTCAGGACCCCGACATTATGCTCGTAGGCGAAATGCGTGATATGGAAACATTTTCTACCGCGATTCATGCTGCGGAAACAGGCCACCTGGTATTCGGTACGATCCACGCATCCAACGCTCCCAGTTGTATTGGCCGTATCCTCGACTTGTTCCCCCAAGATATGCATAAAGCATTGAGGAGCAGTCTGGCATTTAATATGCGCGCCATCGTTGCTCAAAAACTCTTGAAGACGATTGTTGATGCACCAGGTCGTGTACCCATCATCGAAATCATGACCTTCAACCCTACCGTGCGAAAACTGATCCTTGAAGAACAGGACGAAAAGCTGGCTGCTGCCATCCGTATTGGTAAAGATGAAGGCATGCAGCAATTTAATGATAGCCTGAAAGGATTTATCGACCGGGAATTCATCAGTCGGGCAGATGCATTCGAAATTTCACCAAATGTAGAAGAGTTGAAGATGGTTCTGAAAGGCATCGACGTCAAGGGAGCTGCTATTCTGTAATCACGTTTGACAAATACCTAATACAAAAAACGATCTTTATGGAAACTGGGCTCCTTTGACATTCATTTTCAAACTGTAAACTTTATTTGAGCATGTTAGAAACAACGTTTTTCCATCAGCTCCTCCAAAGGTCACATTCGAACAAAACTCAGGCACGGGGATCAACCCTAAAGATTCTCCTTGAGGACTTGACACCCAGACCCCGCCTCGCCCCGAAAGATACAGATTCCCCTTAGAATCGATTGTCATACCATCGGGTGAATCTTGTCGCTTCGTATCGGGATTGAAAAAGACTTTGCCCTCCCCGACGCTTCCATCTGCTTTGATGGGAAAACTCTTCCAGAGCTTGTCATGACTATCACCTACATAAAGCGTCTTGCCATCGTTGGCAGCAATCACACCATTGGGAACCGGCATACTGTTGATAATTTTTTTAACCATTCCATCAGTTGTCTTAACATAAACGGCGCTCGTTTTGCGATTCTTGAAATCAGGATCCGTAAAATAAATATTTCCGTTCGGAGTTTGGCAGACATCATTGGGTTGGTTCCACTTCGGATTTTGAGCCACAATGGTTGTCTCACTCGGACCAGACTCGCCGAATCCATAACTCATCACATGTTGGCCGTATGCCTGTGCCCCAAGCATGTGTCCCTCTTTGGAAAGATAAGTTCCGTTGATACCTTTGGTATGATCGAGCCAAACGATGGCTTCTCCTCGTCCTTCCAACTTTAAAATCTTAGTATCTTTGTCAACGAAAGAAGTGAAGTATAATTTCTTTCCGATCGGGTCCCAGATTGGTCCTTCAAAAAATGCTTTGGCGGCATATTCTTCTTGAAGCTTCGCGTCCTGTGCTACTGTTTTAGGCAAAGGATGTATTTCTTGTTCGGAGTCCTTTTGATTTTGGCCAAAAACCATCTGAGAACAAAAACACAAACCTATGATCGCGAGGGTCACCTGTTTGTTAGTCATCTAATATTGTCCTATTTTCGAGTGATTTGTTGAAAATGACACCTTTGTTTTGAAATCTTATTCCCATTTATCGTAAGGAAAGAGAGCAGCAAAGATCTACTATAGACCACACTTTTTCTTAAGCCTCAAGACAGACTTAGGCTTTCACAATTAGGAAAACCAACACGGAATCTCAGCTTGATACTTGATTTTGACCTCTTCTCTGCTCAGACTAAAGAGTAGTTTCTGAATTTACTTTAAGAATTCAAACTACGTTTTCATCCCAAAGTAAAAATGCTGAACACCCGCCTGAATCTATTAAAACCACCGAGTTATTGAATTAAAGGATACAGAACAATGAGCCATCGATTGTTCTTTCTGTTTACGATCTCACAAATAATGTATGCATTCGCAGTCAGCCAGGCTGCTCCGCCAGAACCACCTCCGAATAATAAAGGAGGAGAATTTTTCAGCCCAGCGGATTCGCTGAAGATGTTCACAGTTCCCCAAGACCTCAAAATTGAGCAGGTACTGGCCGAACCGCATGTCAAACAGCCCATTTTTCAAAATTTTGATGAACGTGGTCGAATGTGGGTCATCAACTACTTGCAATACCCCAACCCGGAAGGACTCAGAGTTCTAAGCAAGGACAAACATCTGCGTGCTGTCTACGATAAGATTCCATTGCCGCCTCCTCATCACGAACGGGGAGCGGATAAAATCACGATTCATGAAGATACCGACGGCGATGGTAAATACGACAAACACAAAACGTTTCTCGATGGTTTGAATATTGCCTCTTCGTTCGTAAAAGGACGTGGTGGCGTCTGGGTATTAAACCCTCCTTATCTGCTATTTTATTCTGACAAAGATAACGACGATGTTCCCGATGGCGATCCTGTAGTTCATCTTGAAGGGTTCGGCATGGAAGATACGCATTCCGTAGTCAATAGTCTGCGTTGGGGGCCCGATGGTTGGCTGTATTCTTCACAGGGAAGCACAGTGTCTGGCAAAGTGAAAAAACCCGGACAAAAAGATAAAGAAGCCATCGCTTCTTTAGGTCAGCTGATCTGGCGATATCATCCTGAAAAGAAAATCTATGAGATTTTTGCTGAAGGGGGTGGAAATGCCTTTGGCGTGGAAGTTGATGAAAAAGGTCGCATTTATTCCGGACACAATGGCGGAAATACGCGCGGCTTTCATTACACCCAAGGTAGCTATTATCAAAAAGGGTTTGGGAAACATGGGCCCCTTTCGAATCCTTATGCCTTTGGATATTTCCAAGCAATGAAACATGCTAAGGTTCCTCGCTTCACTCATAACTTTATTATCTATGAAGCAGATACACTCCCTTCAAAATATCACGGCCATTTATTCGGTATCGAACCTCTGCAAGGCCGCGTAGTGGAAAGTCAAATCTTTAAAGATGGATCTTCTTATAAAACTGAAGACTTACAGCGACCAGTGGCAACCACTGATAAACGTTTTCGACCCGTCGATATAAAGCTCGGCCCCGATGGTGCGATTTATTTTTGCGATATGTACGAGCCTCAAATTGCTCACCTCCAACATTATCAGGGCAATGTGGAAAAAGGAGATGGCCGCATCTATCGTATCAATGCAAAAGACGCCAAGCCTGTTGCTTCCTTTGATCTGGGCAAAAAAACTTCGCTGGAATTGATTGACGTTCTGGATCACCCCAACAAATGGTATCGCCAGCAAGCTTTACGCTTGTTTGGAGATCGAAAAGATGCTTCGGCCATTCCCGCTTTAAAACAGAAACTGTTCAATTCAGAGGGACAATCAGCACTAGAAGCACTCTGGGCTCTGAATCTGAGCGGTGGCTTGGATGAAAAGGTGGCACAGAAGTCCTTACAGCATAAAGACCCTTTTGTTCGCGTTTGGACTATCAGACTATTATGCGATGAAAACCAAGTCCCTGCAAAAATCGGGCAACAATTAATTGCTCTTACTTTAACTGAACCACACGTGCAAGTGCGTAGCCAACTTGCCAGTTCATCCAAACGACTTCCCGCAGAAATCGGGTTGCCAATTGCCTTTCATTTACTAAGCCGTTCAGAAGACCTTGAAGACGTACATCTTCCCCTGATCCTGTGGTGGTCATTGGAAAAACGGGTTGCTAAAAACCGAGAAGCATTGCTGGCTTATTTTTCAAAAGCGGAAGTCTGGAAGTATCCCCTCGTCGAAAAATATATTCTAGAACGCATCATGCGCCGGTTTGCTTCGACCGGCTCGCGTAATGACCTGATGGTCTGTGCGAAACTACTAGAATTGGCACCCGAAAAATCACATGCTGAAATCCTCATGTCAGGCTTTGAAACGGCGATGAAAGGTCGATCCCAAACCAGTTTCCCCAAAGCACTGATCACTGCGATGTCAAAATATGG
>JAJDEK010000452.1 GCA_029259875.1 Planctomycetaceae bacterium | reverse complement strand
CCGACTGAAGTGGTTCAAGCACTTCGCGAGGGTGCCTGCATTCAACTGATATTGAGTAAACCAGTCGAGAAGAATTCGTCTGCCTGGAAAAAGGTTTCATTACGTCCTGTCACAATTAAAGAGACGCTCTATTATCAAGTGGCTCTTTCTAGAGGGCAGCAGGAAGTACACGAGAATCTGCTTCCCGCTGAGACAATTCAGCGAGTCACAGAACTATGGTCAAATCAGTTTCGGGAAGGTTATCTTTATACGCCACAAGCCGACTATCATTTTCAAAAATCGACCAAGGGAACTGTCCGTCTGAAAAAACAGTCACCAACGAAAGCAGACCTCATACAAGTCGCAGCCCATGATCGTACCAAACAGTACCTGATCTCTGAAGGAACTCCCTGTGACTTTCTGGAAGCCATTGGTGTGATGACACCCGCAGGAAAAGTAAAATCTGCTCAATACCGTAAGTTTCGACAAATTAACCGTTACCTGGAATTCATTAATGATATTGTTCCCGGTCTTCCCGCAACCGGGAAACTGAATATTCTGGATTTTGGTTGTGGTAAAAGTTATCTCCCATTTGCAACTCACTATCTCTTTACGGAAGTCTTGCAACGCGAAGTGAGCATCACTGGATTAGACCTTAAGCAATCTGTGGTTGAACATTGTCAGAGTATTGCCGATCAATTGCAGTGCAAAGGACTTGCATTTCAGACGGGGGATATCTCCCATTTCGATACTAATTCTAGCAAGTGTGACCTTTCCATTTCATTACACGCTTGCGACACAGCCACCGATGCTGCCCTTGCAAACGCGATTCAGGCAGAGGCTTCAGTGATTATGGCAGTTCCCTGTTGTCAGCATGAAATATTTCAACAGGTAGCCAACACACAAATCGAATCACTATTGCAACATGGAATTCTGAAAGAGAAAATAGCCGCGCTGGTCACAGATGCATTACGGGCACAGGTATTGGAAATTTGCGGATATCGGACTCAGGTGATAGAATTCATCGATACCGAACATACTCCCAAAAATATTCTGATCAAAGCAGTCAAACGGCAATCAGTATTGAGTGAGGTTGATTTATTGAAAGCCGTAGAGCAGTACCAGGCATTAAAGAACCAATTTGGAATTCAAGCGTTTTACCTCGAACAAGCATTGGGGAAACATTTTCAGGAATTGTGTACTACGTCACGGAATGACAGGACTAATTAAATGACATCAGAGGAATCTGAAAGCAATACTCGAACTGTTAGGCGAATCAAACCGGGAGTTGTGCTGGTCGCTTTTATTCTAGTGGTCTCTGCTCTCATGATTTACAAGATTCAAAGTCAGGGACGAAGTCGTTCACACCGCGCACCGTCGTCAGTACAAGCCGCGGGAGAAAAATCTAGTACGATAAAACAGTCGGAGCAACCACCGGTTCAAGCTGACGATTCTGTTTGGTCTAAAGAGATTCCAACTCCAGTACTAGATCCAGTAACATCTCATACCGAACTTGTACTCACACAAACGGTGAATCGACAACCATTATTACCTGATGTAAAAACAGTTGAAGAGGGCGAGCTCAAGTCTTCTAGTTGGCAAAATCCGTTTTATCGTTTGTTCTGGAAAAGCAAAGGTTGGCAATTCACGGAAGATGGAATGGTTTCCACTGCCGATCAAAATTCTGCAGCAACGTTTTTGCGTCCGTATAAAAGAATTAGTGTCAGTTTTCGTGTTGAAGTAGAAAACAAATTCCCCGCTTTCACATTACAGCTTCTTACCAGAGATCCGGCAAATCCGGACAAAGTTCTGGTAACCAGTTCGATTCATTTTCAAGATGATGCCGTGAGTGCCTCCGCGGTTGTGCAGGAAGCATCCCAAGAACTCAAATCTGCCAAGTTGAGTTTGAACAAAGCAAAACCAGAATCAGTGGGTATCCGATTTGTAGGCACGGGAAATCGGTTTGTGGTTAGCGTCGGGAAGCAACGCGTCTTGACCTGCGCACAGCCAGCTCAGCAGTCGGGAAAAGAATGCTTTTTGAGTTTTCTTGCCAACTCTGACCGCGTGCATATTTCAGCCTTACGTATTGAAGGTGAATAACGCGAAACTAACGAAAGACTCTTAGCTTTTCAGTCGTAATTAGCCTGTTTTCTGCTGCGCATTCAACAAAAACTTGCAAACAGCCCTACCTGCTGGTAACTTAATATTTAAGATACTTTTAAAAATTCAAGACCTTCCGAGCTTCTTCAGCATACCCGCTTTCTAGTATCGTGATCCATAGGGAAAACGATACGGATCGATGATCGTATCAACTCGGCGAACTTTTGATTCAGGTTTACTAATGCGGAAATTTTTAACACAAATCTTCACCGTTGTTTTTTCGATGCTAGCAATCGTACAAACAGGTATTGCTGTTGAAAAAGAGGCGGACATCAAATTTGAGAAACAAATTCGCCCTTTGCTGAAACAGCATTGTTATGATTGTCATTCGCAAGATGCAGAAGAATCCGGCTTGCGTCTGGATTACGGAGCTAACATTCTCAAGGGAGGAGATCGAGGGCCAGCGGTGATTCCGGGAAAGAGTGCAGAAAGCCCCCTCTTTCAGAGTCTCTCGGGCAAAGGGAAAATTCCGCAGATGCCGCATGACTTGCCTGCTCTGAAGACAGCGGAAATTGCGCTGATTCAAAAATGGATCGATCAGGGAGCTCAGATTCCAAAATCAGAGCAGACTTTGAAAGTCACTCAGAAAACTTCAGATCACTGGGCATTTCTCCCCATCAAACAGTCGAAGCTGCCAGCAGTCAAGCAGCAGAAGTGGATCAGAAATCCCGTTGATGCGTTCATTTTAAGCCGCCTTGAACAGAAGCAATTAAAACCCTCTGTGGAAGCAGATCGCAACACATTAATTCGCCGATTGAGTTTGGACTTAACGGGTCTGCCTCCCTCCGTTGAAGAAGTGCAAAAATTCCTGTCTGATAAACGGCCAGATGCTTACGAGCGATTGGTAGATCGACTCTTGGCTTCTCCACATTATGGAGAACGCTGGGCGCGGCATTGGTTGGACGTGGCTCGATACGCAGATTCGAACGGTTTTACAATTGATGGTCCGCGTTCCATTTGGAAGT
>JAJDEK010000451.1 GCA_029259875.1 Planctomycetaceae bacterium | reverse complement strand
GATGAAGAAGGAAGAGCCTATGGTCACTTTGAAGCGACCGGGGTTCGTCCTGCGTTCATGGATCGGCTGGAAGCAGCGGGCGTACGCCTGCCTTCGAACCTGTTTGCAAATCGCGTATTACAGGGATAACGTTTTCAGTTTAATTGGTGAAGAACACAAAAATAGAAAAACAGATCTTAAAACGATAAAGGTAATCAGAGATGGATCAAACACTTATCATCTCAATCGCTGCATTTTTGGGTATGATGGCTCTCGTGGGAGCCGTCATATTCGTATTCAGGGATTTTTCGTCTAGTAAGGCCGAAGATCGTTTAGCGGTGATTACGGGTAAAAAGAAGACAACAGATGAATCGGCTTCGTTGCTGAAAGACGAATTTGTCAAAGGTGGCTTAAATAGTCTTTCAGATCGAGTTGCGCACTTTTTCGAAAAGTTCGGAAATCTGAAACTGTTGCTGGAACAGGCAGAGGCCCCGTTTAAAGCAGACACCTTTCTATTAATGACGGGGGTGGCTGCTGGATTAGGATTTGCACTGGCCTGGTTTACTAATGCGCCTGTACCGTTTTGTCCTGTGGCCGCCTTAGCTATGGGGGCACTCCCCTTTATGTGGTTATTGTTTTGCAGGAATCGACGATTCAAAAAATTTGCACGACAGCTTCCCGATGCATTGGAACTGGTGGGACGCGCTCTACGGTCCGGACACAGTTTATCATCGGGATTGAGTGTTGTTGTACAGGAAATGCCCGCGCCCATCTCAACTGAATTTGCGATGGCTTATGAAGAACAGAACTTGGGGGTTCCCATCGATGAGGCATTGAAAAGTATGCTAAAACGTATGCCGAACCTGGACTTGAAGTTTTTTGTGACCGCAGTTGTGATTCAAAGACAGGCAGGGGGAGACCTTGCTGAAATTCTGGACAAAATTGGTCATATCATTCGGCAGCGTTTCAAGATCATGGGACAGGTTCAAGCTTTGACAGGAGAAGGTCGAATCAGTGGGGTCGTTTTGATGGCTTTGCCCATTGCCTTGTTTTTTGCTGTTTACTATCTAAATCCGGATTATGTCATGCTGCTCTTCACAGATGAATTAGGGCGCAAAATGATTGCAGGCGGAATCGTACTTCAGGTTCTGGGGGCTCTCTGGATAAAGAAGATTATTAATATCAAGATCTGATTGAGAACACATTGTAATCAACTGACTGATTATTACTATTTGAAAAATTATAGCCAAAACAGTTGGCTGAGTGTTGGAGAGTAAATCATGGATTTTATTCAACTATTACCGTGGGCGATCTTTGGGATGGTGATTGTTGGTGGTATTGCATTGATCAATAAACTCAATTCTGATCAATCACGCACCACTGAGAGATTGGATGAGTTGCGCAATCCGCATTTACGAAATAGTCCAGACGCCGCTCAGTCTGCCAGCACTCTATTGGAAAAAGCAGCGCCCACACTTTCCAAAGCACTGACACCCAAGTCGGAACTGGAAGAAAACAAATTAAAAGTGCGTTTAGCAAATGCCGGGTATAATTCTGAAAATGCGCCGTCTATCTATCTTTCATTAAAAGTCGCTTTAGGGCTACTGGGGCTGTTACTGGGGTCAAGCTATGGATTTTATCGCTTTGGATTTGCCCAAAATGGTTGGACTTCATTGGTAATAGGGGGAGGTATTGGTTTTTATCTACCTGAACTCGTATTACGTTTATTGGCTCGTGCTCGAATCTCGCGTATTTTTCTGTCGTTGCCAGATGCATTAGACTTACTTGTTGTTTGCGTCGAAGCAGGGTTGGGGCTTGATGCAGCTATGAGGCGGGTCTCTGAAGAACTGGAAGATACTGCTCCGGATGCATGTAGTGAGTTTGCTTTGTGTAATCTTCAGTTGCAAATGGGCCGTCCACGACGGGAAGTACTGCATGACTTGGGAATCCGTAGTGGTGTCGATGACATGCGTGCTCTAGCCGCTATTCTGATTCAGGCAGATAAGTTTGGTTCATCAATTGCACAGGCGTTGAGAGTTCAATCTGACAGCATGCGAGTGAAACGAAGTCAGATGGCAGAAGAACAAGCTGCGATGACTGCGGTGAAGATGATCTTTCCTCTGGTACTGTTCATTTTTCCGGGGATTTTTGTAGTCTTGGTTGGTCCTGCCGCCATCATGATGATTAACGGTTTACTCTCAAGCTAACCGAGAATTCATTTTTAACAGTAATATCATATAATGGTTCTGTAAACACCTTTGATCATTTCGATGATCAAAGGTGTTTCATTTTTTTTACAGTCGATGCGCATATTTTGGACGTCCTTAGAAATTTAAGGATAATCCGTAAAGTAAATTGAAATTAATGGCTGTGAATGTCTACTTTTGAATCGTTTTGGTGATATATAACCCTGTCATTCCTTAATCTTTTATCCTAAATGCGATTGGCACTTGTTTTGCGTTAAATTTAATTACATTAGATATTTAGGTAGGGTACAAAAATACCATAAACAAGCAGTGTTTTGGAATTTACCCTAGTACTTTACATTCTCTTAAATATCAAAAGCGGGCTTTGAAATTAAGTAGCTAATGGCAAGGTTCTGCAATCTTAGAATGTCGATTGAACATAATCTGGTAATTGTATTCAAAGATGTTTTGCGTTACATGAATATGGTTCAGTGGAATTATTTTATTTTGACAAACTGTTTTAAGGCACTAACAAAATTCACTGCCCCATTTTCTAGATTGACGATTACAGATGCCCGCCCCTCCCAATTGGCTTAGTTCAATGGCAAATCAGGTCGCCTCTTTAATGTATGATGTCGATGTGCTTGCGCCTATCGGTTGCCATTTCTTTCACAACGCAAGTCGTGATGAATGGGAGGTCACACTGTTTGCCTCTAATACCGAAATTGTAGGCGGTGAATGGGATGGCGTTTTGGCGCCTTCCAAGTTCTGCTTCGATATCCTCAAGCTCGGGGAAATCTTTGACGAAGTACATGCTTTGATCTGGCAGGCTTTAGCTGTGCATTTTGATGACCAGCTAGGACCACACATTTCGATTGAAGCGAACTATGAAGGGCATCAAGTTTGGGTTCGTGTATTAGCAGAATCACCAGAAGAATTTGAACCAGGTCGCCGAATTCAGGCTTATGATGCGAACTTGAAAGAGATCTGGTAGTTCAACCTTTCTCTCATTCTTACTTTGAATCCTTATTTGGCTGTGTAATCTCGATCAACGATTGATTGGACGCGCAATTTAAGGTTTTCGAGTGGAAGCCATGCTCACTCAAACGACTCACCTTTTTTGTAAGTAGTATCCTAGTTTGGATTTAGAACTACTAATTGAGTATTGAGTTACTCGGCTGGGGCTTATACAATCTGCATTGGAGTAAGGCGGAGCTGGCTTTGGATTGAGTTGAAACTGAGTCTCAATTTCTCTATAGTGTAGGGGACCGAAACAGCAAAATGCACGTTGTAAGGATTCTCTTGTGTTGAGATTGTGTTTGTGATGACGTTAAACCAGATTATCAAAGGCCAAATTGCGCGGATCACACAAATAAATGGCGAAGATGCTGTTTCCATTCGATTAATGGAAATGGGGCTGATTGATGGCGAAGAGATCCAACTATTAGGGAAAGCGCCTCTTGGCGACCCTTTAGAGTTTGCGGTTCGCGGCTACCGTTTGTCTCTACGATTGAATGAAGCAAAGTGCGTTGAGGTTGAAATTGTATAACGTAAGTGCTTCCTGATTTTGTAGGTCGCAATGTTTTCCTCCCAAATGAGAGCTACGCTTTCAGAGCTTCCAGTTCCATGATCAATTCTCCCGCCGTATCACAAAAAAAAATGACCATCGCCATCATTGGTAATCCCAATACAGGAAAGAGCACTCTGTTCAATCATCTTTCCGGCGGGCATGCACATATTGGGAACTTTCCTGGTGTGACCGTAGAAAAGAAAGTGGGCAGTGTTACCTGGGACGGCCGGAACATTGATTTGGTTGATTTACCCGGAACTTACAGCCTGGCACCTCGATCTATCGACGAAATGGTGGCAGTCGATGTCTTGCTGGGAAGACAAAAAGAAGTTCCGCTTCCCGATGCCATCGTTTGCATTGCCGACGCGTCAAACTTGGAACGAAATCTATACCTGTTTAGTCAGATTCTGGACTTATCGATTCCTGTTGTGTTGGTTCTCAACATGTGTGATCTTGCCCGTTCGCGGGGGATTGAAATTGATGCAGGGGCTTTATCACAAAAACTAAACTTGCCCGTGGTGTGTACCGAAGCGCATCATGGGAAAGGGGTCAAAGAGCTCAAAGCAGAAATTTTACGGGTTGATGTTGGAACAAAACATCAGCCTCTGTCTCTTTTTCCTGATGCCTTTTATTTCGAACGAGAGCAGTTGTCTGAAAAGCTTCAGACTGATGAGGAAGGTATCCCCCCCGATTTTCTAGTGGACCGATTATTGCTCGATGTGGGCGGGTATGTGGAATCTTACTTTGAGAACCATACTCATAATGGCTTGATGGATGATTTACGTCAGGCACGTTCGCGGTTGAAAGAAGCAGGTTACGCTGTTCCGGCAATAGAAGCCCGCTTGCGCTATGGCTGGAGCAGAGATCTATTAAAAGACGTCATAGAGCATCCCAAAGAACATCAAGTGACGAATTCTGATCGAATTGATCGTTGGTTAACTCACCGTGTCTTTGGTTTTCTATTCTTCTTTGTGCTGATGTTTTTTGTGTTTCAGTCTGTCTTTACCTGGGCAGGTCCTGCCATGGAACTGATTGAAGCGGGGCAGGGAATTGTTGATGGGACAGTGGAATCATTGATTTCCCCTGGACCGTTGCGAAGTCTAGTGGTCGATGGTGTTGTGGCTGGTGTGGGAGGTGTGCTCATATTTCTTCCACAGATTGTGATTCTGTATTTCTTTATCGCGGTATTGGAAGACAGTGGTTATATGGCACGCGCTGCATTTATTATGGATCGATTAATGCGGAGCCTGGGGTTGAGTGGTAAATCGTTCATTCCTTTGATGTCTTCTTTTGCATGTGCTGTCCCTGGGATTATGGCAACGCGCGTGATTGAGAATCGACACGAACGGCTAGTGACAATATTAGTGGCGCCTTTAATGAGCTGCTCGGCGCGCTGGCCTGTTTATACTCTTTTTATTGCCGCCTTTATTCCGAACATTGCTTATCTGTCATTAGCAGGCAGCCCGCTGGTGACATTGCAGGGCCTGGTACTGTTTGCCATGTCTTCGATTGGTGCATTAGTAGCTATTCCCGTGGCCTGGTTTTTGAAACGGATTTGTTTTAAAGGGGATGTGGCACCGTTTGTGATGGAATTACCGGGTTATAAATGGCCTTCTCCGCGTAATGTGATTTTGCGAGTTTATAATCGTGCAAAATCGTTTGTAGTCAAAGCGGGAACATTGATTTTTATGACATCGATTATTATTTGGGCTGCCGGTTATTTTCCGGGTGATCATAGCGAGCAATTTCAAATTCAGGAGCGAATCGAAACAGTTGATTCTTCACTTGAAGAGCTTGAAACTCAGATTGCTGCTACTGAAGAAAGCGATCAGGCAGCTCTCAGAGAATTACAGAGTCAAAAAGAGTTACTTTCAGGGGAGCAAGCAGAACTGAATGAGAAACAGAATCAAGTCAGCGGCCAATTAGTGGAATCCAGTTTTTTGGGCCAAGCCGGACACTTGATTGCTCCGGTAGTCAAACCGTTGGGATGGGACTGGAAAATTGGTGTTGGGGTGATTGCCTCGTTTCCTGCTCGAGAAGTCATTATTTCCACTTTGGGAACCATCTATAGTCTGGGTGGAGACATTGGTGAAGATGACCAAGGCTTGATCGGTTCTATCCGTGCATCGACCTGGCCTGATGGCAGCAAAGTGTTTAATGTTCCTGTAGCGATTTCGATTATGGTCTTTTTTGCCTTGTGTGCCCAATGTGCGGCGACTTTGATGGTAATTCGACGTGAAACCAACAGTTGGCTGTGGCCTGTGATCTCATTTACTTATATGACAACGTTGGCGTATGTAGGAGCATTCATCTCCTATCAGGTTGGCATGTTGTTTATTTAGTGCAGATAATAGTATCGAAAATTTTACAAGCCATTCGAATCTTAGAATGAGCCCACATTATGAATCAAATTGACTGGCAATTAGTTGGAGCCTTAGTTTGTGTTACGGCAGCGGTTTATTTTCTGCTCCGTCGTATTGTGCGGTTTTTTAAACAACGGACTGGTTGCGGGGGCGGATCCTGCACTGGCTGTGATTCAGGAACTGCCAAAACTCCCAACTTTGTTTCGCTGGATCAACTGAAAAGCTCCGACTAGACCTAGACCGAAAATCTCAGGCGCGACTCTTCTTTCCTTCTCTTGAAGTGCTAACTTTTCCTCTCTTCCATTCAGGTGATATCGGATAAAATCTGTGATGGTCTGACGATCTACTGGTACACCTCAATACCTGACTCATTAAAATGAGTACCAGCCGGTCTGTTTGTTTGAATTCACCGATTGAGAAAGTAATCATCTCGAAGGGCGTGAATCAGTCAAGGGGTGATAAGTGCGTGAAAGTGAGTTGAAGGAGCTACGATGTAAAGTGAAAGCTACTTCAAAAATAGGTGAAACGATTTGATAACAATGAAAATCAATGGTGTTGATTGTGAATTGGGTCGGGAAATTGCTCGTTTAATATTTAAAACAAGAGGTTTTTATAGTGATGAGATCAGCAGGGGAAAATCGATGCACTATCAAGAAAAAATTCCCACGCGCGCGACGCAGTTTAAGCAGCGACTTCACAAAGTCAATATAGAGTTTAATTCCTGTTTTTTTAAGGTTTTGAACTGAGTTTAATGAGACTTGAATCTGTCAATCGAATTTCTTATTCAATTGTTTTACGAAAGATCTGCATTTCTGAGAGTGTGGTTTTGAATCAATGAGAATACGATAGTGAATACAGCGGCAGTGATGATTTCTTTTAGGTTGTTTTTGATTAGAAAGAAAGTAAATGAACACGGGGTTAAGTTTAAGCGTTCGGTTCTTACTCATCATTCTGAGTATTGATTTTGTGATTGATAGTAGTTGCATTGAGGCAGCTGACGAATCGAAATCGAAGAGAGAAATCGATAAAAAGAATTCGGAGTTCGCTGCTCCCGTTGCGCAAAATCGTGGACAACTCTATCAAGTGAGTGTTCCACCTCGTGAAGAGGATGCTTATGAGAATGCCTACTTCCGATTATGGGTTCCCAATCATGTCAAGCAGATTCGAGGCGTGATTGTGCGACAGCATGGTTGTGGCGCTGGTGCCAGGAAGTTTGGACTGGAACACGCGGATGACTTGCAGTGGCAGGCTTTGGCTAGAAAGTGGAATTGTGCGCTGTTAGGAACTCAGATCTGGGCGCCCAAAGAAGAGTGTAGCACCTGGTATATGCCCGCCGATGGTTCGGAGCACGCATTTATTTCTGCACTTCAGAAGTTGGGAAAGCAGAGTCATCATCCTGAGATTGTAAAGGCTCCCTGGTGTTTATGGGGGCATTCAGGGGGGGCGTTGTGGGTGATGAATATGCTATATCGAAATCCGGAACGTGTGATTGCCGTGTTTCCTCGTTCGGGAGGACTGGCTCCTGTGAATCGAGAGTTACCCCGCAGTCAGCCGCTTAAGCCGGATAGTAACTCCGCTGTCTATGATGTTCCTGTGATGTTCTGTTACGGCGAAAAAGAAAATCAGCCTGGCGAACGTTTTTATGCGGCAGTGGTCGGTACACATAACGTCTTTGATGTCGCACGCGAAAAACAGGCTCAGTGGTCAGTTGCCGAACATCCCGGTTCGAGTCATGAAAACAGTAATAGCCGGTTACTGGCGATTCGTTTTTTTGACTCAATGCTCGAACGGCGATTACCAAAAGACCCAAGTTCTACCAAACTGAAAAAACTCGATTATCAGCAGGGCTGGCTCGGAGATCTAAAATCAAAAGCGGTTCAGTCACTTAAGCAGAATCAGGTTGACGATTCTAAGCAACAGGCCTGGCTGCCTAATGAGAAGGTGGCTGCAGCCTGGCAAGAACTGGTAAAGACAGGCAGGATTTTGGACACATCACCTCCTGCCGCACCCTTAGCAGTACAAGTCAGTAGCGTGCCGGATAAAGGCGTGAAAATTGAATGGCAGGCAGAAGCTGATTTGCAAAGCGGGATTCATGCTTTCCAGATTTATCGCGATGGTAAAATGATTGGTACGGTTCAGGGGCATCAGAATCAAAGGTGGAATCCTGAGAGTCATTTCCACGCCTGGAACTATTTGGATCAGCCGATATATGACGATCATGCAGCACACAAAATGGAGTTTTTGGATGCAACCAAAGAGGCTTCTCCACAGGCAAAGTATGAAGTTTCTACGGTGAATCAAGCAGGGCTGGAATCTCCTAAAACTGCCGGGAACAAATAGCTGTGAAGTATGCGAGAAGTTGAGGAATTATTTGATCTGAAAGGCAGGCTACTACGTTTAACAAAAATAATCATATTCGATAATTAAAAAACATGTCGGAATCAGGGAGAAATGTGATGACTGAAGAGAAACTTTATGACCCAATATCGGGTTGGAATCCGCTGGCTGTTTGTTTATGCGGGTTGTTGTTGGCTGTGTTCTTGTTCGTGACTGCGATTGCTAATGAGAGCGGCCTGCTAGGCGTGTTGGCGATTTTTTTATTGCCGGCCTGTATTATCGGCTTGTTCGGATGCATGGCGGTTGCCCCAAATCGGGCACGAGTTTTGTTGTTGTTTGGTGAGTATAAAGGGTCAGTGATGCACTCTGGCTTTT
>JAJDEK010000046.1 GCA_029259875.1 Planctomycetaceae bacterium | reverse complement strand
CCAGGTTGGCATTCAGGCAGTTCTGGTTTCACCTCATTTTCTATTCCGCATCGAAGGCATTCGGAACCTTGCTCGTTCTGGTTCGAATCACATCCAGAATATTTCACATTACGAAATTGCGACTCGGCTTTCTTATTTCTTGTGGAGCAGTATGCCGGATGAAAAATTGTTTGAGTTGGCAAAGCAAGGCCGACTGAACCAACCTCGCACATTACAGGTTCAAGTGAAACGAATGCTGAAAGATCCTAAATCGGAAGCATTCATTAAAAACTTTGCCGGTCAATGGTTGAATCTGCGAAACCTGGAAGATCTCTCCCCCGACCCCAGAAAATTCCGTGTCTTCAACGGCAAGTTGAAAAACGATATGCGTCGGGAAACAGAAGAATTCTTTGCTTACATTATGAGAGAAGATCGGAGTGTGATTGAATTCATCAACGCCGATTACACTTTTATGAATGAACGTCTGGCGAAATTTTATGGCAATGACCGAGTGAAAGGTGAAGAATTTCAGAAAGTCACGCTTGATAAAACGAAAAGAGCAGGTCTGATTACTCAAGCCAGTATCTTAACACTGACCTCAAACCCGGGACGGACTTCTCCTGTCAAACGGGGAAAATGGATTATGGAGACGATTCTGGGAACGCCTCCTCCACCCCCACCACCGAATGTTCCCGAACTTGAGGAGTCGGTTGGTTCCAAAAAGAATGCTACATTAAGGGAACAGTTGGCATTACACCGTAAAATCCCCGGATGTGCCGCCTGTCATGACCAGATGGACCCCTTAGGTCTCGGTTTTGAAAACTTTAATGCCATCGGACAGTGGCGAACCAAAGAAGGCCGATCAAAGATCGATTCTTCAGGTCAGTTGCCAAATGGTCAGTCTTTTAAGAGTCCGATCGAATTAATTGCAATTCTGGAACAGCAGAAGCAGGGATTCTGCCGATCTTTAACGGAAAAGATGCTTACCTACGCCATAGGTCGTGGAGTAGAATACTACGACAAATGTGCCATTGATGAAATTACTTCAAACTTTACAGCCAAAGGTTATCGCTTTTCGGCACTTGTTACCGAAATTGTACTGAGCGATCCCTTCCTGAAACGTCAAAGAGGTTCTCAAGATGACTAATCTTCTGAAACGTCGTACATTTCTTAAAGGTATCGGAACCACGATGGCTCTGCCATTGCTGGAAATCATGGAGCCCGAGCAAGGTCTTGTCTCGGCGGCTGCAGCAGGCGCTGGAAAACCACCCGTGCGAACTGCCTTCATCTTTTTCCCAAACGGCGTGATTGGTCCTTCATGGATGCCTGAGACTGCTGGCAAAGAATATCAATTACCCAAAAGTTTAAAACCACTTGAAAGTGTAAAATCAGACATCAATGTGTTTACCGGATTGGCCCAAATTAATGGCCGTGCACTGGGTGACGGCGCTGGGGATCACGCCCGTAGTGCTGCGGTCTATCTTACAGGCGCTCACCCAACCAAAACCAGTGGTGCTGATATTAAAGCCGGCGTTTCCGTTGATCAGGTCGCTGCCCAACAGGTGGGACACCAGACGCGACTTCCCTCTTTAGAACTAGGATTAGTAAGAGGACGTAACGCAGGGCAATGTGACTCCGGTTACAGTTGTGCTTACTCATCCAATATTTCCTGGCGGACTCCCTCGACTCCCACATCCAAGGAAATTGTACCCAAACTGGCTTTTGAACGATTGTTTGGCGGTGGCGCTAAAGCGGAAAAGCAGCGCGCTCGTCATCTGAAAAATCGTAAAAGTATTTTAGATTTAGTAAGGAACGATGCCAGTCAGTTAAAAAAACAACTCGGTAAAAATGACCAAAGAAAAATCGACGAGTATTTTTCCAGTGTACGTGAAATCGAACAACGCATAGAACGCAGTACACATCAGGAAAAAATCAAACCACCGGAAATGAAACTACCCGATGGTCTTCCCAGTGAATTGCAGGAACATATTCGTCTGATGTACGACTTGCTTGTATTGGCGTTCCAAACTGATACCACGCGCATTGCTACTTTCATGGTAGGGAATGCCGGCAGTAACCGTACCTACCCGATGGTGGGTGTAAATTCAGGGCACCACGAGCTTTCTCATCATCGCAATGATGAAAAGAAAATGGCAGACATTCAGAAAATCGATGAATATCTTACGTCTCAATTTGGTTACTTCCTGAATCGACTTAAATCCACACCTGATGGGACTAGCAACCTACTAGACAATTCCATGATTTGTTACGGAAGTGCTCTTGGTGATGGAAACCGCCATAGCCATCATGACCTGCCGATTATCCTTGCAGGCAAAGGTGGTGGTTCGATTAAAACCGGTTTCCATCATAAAGTAAGCAAGGAAACACCGCTGAGTAACTTGTTTGTCTCCATGCTTGATCGCATGGGTGCACCTGTGAACTCTTTTGGTGACAGCACAGGCCGCCTGACCGTCATTGATTCTTGATCAGATTCATATAGACTCAGTGATCTATCTGCCTTACCATTCTTCCCAATTGGCAGTTCTAATCAAATAACTCGTCTCGAATTAATCAAGGCATGCATCTGGTATGGAAACCTCCCTGCATCGTCAATTGAAATCATATTATGCACCAAATGCCGAGTGCGAAGAGATTACTCTCGGTGCTTATCGAATCGATGCTGTTGACGGTGATCGACTCATCGAAATCCAGCATGGCTCACTAGGTGCCATTCGGGATAAGGTCAAATGTCTGCTGGAAGAACATGATGTCCATGTGGTCAAGCCGATCGCAGTCCGCAAATATCTTATCAAGCGGCAGAAAAAAAATGGCAAAACCATTTCGGCCCGATTTAGCCCCCGACGGGGATCGGTGTTTGATCTATTTGACGACCTGGTTCACTTCACCAATGTGTTTCCACACCCTCGTCTGACTTTGGAAGTGGCGCTCACGATTCAAGAAGAGCACCGTACTGCTCGGAAGCCACGCCGCTGGAAGGGAAAAGACTATCGGGTTCAAGACCGGGTATTACGTTCGGTAGAAGAACAGATCGAATTTAAAACGCCTACTGACCTGCTGGAATTGATTCCGGGAAAACTTCCTTCCCCATTTCATACTAAAGATTTGGCAACCGCTGCGGGGATTCAGCGCTGGCTGGCACAGAAAATGGCTTACTGCTTGAGAAACACGGGAGCAATTAAATTGGTCGGCAAAGAAAAAAATGCGTTGCTTTATGAAATCGCCGATGGAAACCAAGCTGCGGCATGAAAAAAAGGAAACTCCCGAAAATAAGAATTGTGAGCTTCAATCACAATAAATTTGACTACCAACCAACTTTCTCAAAATCCGTACAGAGCCATTAAGTCCT
>JAJDEK010000450.1 GCA_029259875.1 Planctomycetaceae bacterium | reverse complement strand
GCTCCAACGAGAGAGTTGGCAATTCAAGTTGCCGAGTCGTTTAAGAAATATGGTTCAAAACTAAAGGGACTGCAAGTACTCCCCATTTATGGGGGCGCAGACTTTAAAACACAATTAAATCCCTTAAAACGTGGCGTGCAGGTAGTTGTGGGAACTCCTGGTCGAGTTATGGACCACATGCGTCGTGGGACATTGAAGCTGGATTCATTGCGTTGTCTGGTACTTGACGAAGCCGATGAAATGCTGCGAATGGGCTTTATTGATGATGTAGAATGGATTCTGGAAAAAACCCCAGAAAAACATCAAACCACTCTATTTTCAGCTACAATGCCGTCTGCCATCCGCCGAATTGCAGGCAACTATCTTCAATCTCCAGCAGAAGTGACGGTCAAAGACAAAACCCGGACGGCTGACACCATTCGCCAGCGACATTGGGTAGCAAGAGGCCTCCATAAACTGGATGCACTCACGCGTATTCTTGAAGCAGAAGAAATCGATGGTGTGCTCATTTTTGTACGCACCAAGACGATTACCACTGAACTCTCCGAAAAGCTAGAAGCCCGTGGTTTTCTAGCTGCCCCGTTAAATGGAGATATTCCTCAGAAACAACGTGAACGCACAGTGGGACGTCTCAAAGCAGGACACGTCAATATTGTAATTGCCACGGATGTCGCCGCTCGCGGGTTGGATGTGAACCGCATCAGCCACGTCATCAATTATGATTTGCCTGGTGATTCAGAATCTTATGTGCATCGCATCGGTCGCACCGGTCGCGCCGGTCGAACAGGTGAAGCGATTACCTTTGTTTCTCCCCGCGAAACTCGATCCCTTCAAGGAATCGAACGGGCCATCAAACACAAAATCGAACGTATGGAACTGCCGGCAATTGATAAGATCAATGAACGCCGCAAGGAGCGTTTCAAAGAATCGGTAACCAAAGCAATGAGTTCACCCGATTTCGAATTTTTCAAGACCTTGCTGACAGAATATCAATCGGAATCTAATAATCCCGAGATTCAGATTGCAGCCGCTTTGGCCTGTATGGCTCAGGGCAAGCGTCCGTTATTGCTGAAAGAGAGTGCTCACAAAGAGTCCTTTCAAAAGCAACGAGAACCAATGGGAAAAAGACAGCCACGGGCCGAACGTCCATTCCAAAAAGAAAAAGACCGTCCTCCCCGAAAACGTGCTACCAGCGAAGCCCCTGAAGAAGGCATGGAGCGTTATCGGCTTCAGGTAGGACATACTCATGGCGTGAAGCCGGGCAACATTGTGGGAGCAATTGCTAATGAGGCTGAACTGGACAGCAAATATATCGGACGGATCAACATATTTGATGAATACAGTACGGTTGATCTACCAGAAGGGATGCCCCGAGATACATTCGATGCTTTGAAAAGCGTCTGGGTTTCGGGCCAACAGTTACAGATTTCCCGGTTCGAACAATTTGATTCGTCTTCGCCGATCAAGCGAAAGCGATTCAAAGGTAAGCATAAACAACAGAAGGTTTGATTCTTACGGCCTTCCGTGCTGACATTGGCAAAAAAACCGCACTGTGAACACAGTGCGGTTTTTTAATACCATCAGTTAGAAACAAATTTGAATAATTATCTATTTTAATAAGGTCGCTTTGATGGATTTTTACCACCTTTGTTGCCTCTGAATACTTCTGAAACGGTACCTGACCCAGTCAAAGATTTGTTTGATAAACCAGCAGTGGTTCCAGTCTTTTTTGCTCCGGCTTTGATTCTAGATGGAACACCAGAACCTGGAATAAAAAGACGACGTTGGGGCTTATAGCCAATGTAGCTCAAGAAATCATTGATCCCGATCACACGGACTGCTTTCAAGCGGGCTTCGTCACTAATTTCTTTCATCTTGGCAAGAAGTGTCTGCATTTTATCGCGTTGCTCGTCTGTTTTCGCATTATCTATATTGGGGGATTCACCAATGACGAGGAATTTCGTATGCACTGTTAAGCCGTTTCCGAGTCGCTCACCATCTTCAGTCACTTCATTGTCGATTTTGGCATTGGCATTCTCAATAATTTGACGTAATTGGTCCATGTCGGATTTTCCGTCGCCATCCAAGTCAATGATTCCAGAGATAGCAAATGTTTCTGGTCGACCGACACCCCAAAGTGGTGTATAAATCGGATCGCGGGGACTGATAGGTTGAAAAATATCATCACCGACAATACGTGCCTCTGAGAGATGTGGGCCAAGGATTTTAGTGACTTCAATGGCCCCGATAATGTCTTCTTCGCCTCGGCCAATTCCCTGATGAGATTTACGATAAACGCTGAATGTCATCCGTTTGGGAAGTCGATCTGCTTGTCCCAGATTGATCCACACGACTCCAGTGCTGTTATCAACAGTTCTGACCAAACCATCTGGTTTTTCAAAACTGACCTTTTGTATCTCATCCAGACGACTACGAAGCGTATCAACAAGGCTGGCAAATCTATTATTTTTGTTTTCGAGATCTTTAATCGTCTTTGCATCAGTTTCACGCAATTGGTCCAATTCAATCAAGATCTCTTCATTTTCCTTTTGAAGTGCGGCGATTTGCTGATCCTTGGCAGATACTTCTTCTTCTTTGATTTTTTGATTGTCAGCTAAATCTTTTTCCGCATTGTCACGGGCATTTTTATGTGTATCAACGACTTTATCCAACTCACTCTTTAGTGCCAGGAATTGTGCTTCTAGTGCATTTTTGGCGGCTTGTTCCTCAGCCAGTTGGCTTTTCGTCTGATTTAACTGACCAGACATTTTAATCAAAGTATTTTTGATAGTGGGTTCAGCCAAAACTTCAGCATGTGTTTTGATGTCCTGCTCAGTTGCCCCAATCACCGTATTCGGAGTTTTACTATCCAGGCCCACGTCTTCTTGCTCGTTACCAATTAACTTTTTTAACGCCTGTAGCTCTTCGTCAAGCTTGCGCACGGCTGCACCGTCTCGTTGCGAATCTTTCTGAGCCTGCTCCAGCTTCGCGTTTGCCTCTCCCAAATCTTTGTAGTTTAAGTATGCCATCACCGCACCGATGAGAGCAGCCATTACAAAGAAGATCAATGAAAAGTGAACGGCGGTTGGTTTACTGGCGGCCATGTTATTGAACCTTAAAGATTTCTAAGTGACAATCAGATGCTAAATAGCACCTTTGCAGTTTATGAGCCTGAGATGTCAATTCATCTCAAAATAGATCAGTGCAGCGCCCCGGACGAATTACAGGAAAAACAAATGAAGTGAATCTGAAAACTCTCAAAGAACAGGCCCTATGTATTTATTTTAAGTGTAGGAAAAGCAGTGTCAAGCAGGTTTCTGATTCTATATATAGTGTTGACAATTGGTTTCCGCATCGCCGGTAGGTTTACCGTCCACAAGAAAGTACACAAAAGAACACCCCCTGAAATCGGTGGAATCAATATTGATAAAAGATTTCATTGAGTTCTGACTTCACCTCGCCTGTTCATAGCGATCATACACAGTCTCACCAATAATAAAA
>JAJDEK010000449.1 GCA_029259875.1 Planctomycetaceae bacterium | reverse complement strand
CGATTGAAACATTAACTACCGTTGCAAACAAAGGACAGCAATTTCTGTTCTTCACTTGCCATCTGCATCTAGCCCGACTATTTGAAGAACACGGTTGCCCTCCGGTTTGGTTACCAGACACAAACTCACAGCAAGTAAATTCCCCAAGTCAGTCGCCGCCTCAAACTGACAAACTTGAACAAAAATTTGAAATAGAACCGTCCACAGAAAAACGAGACTATCGCAGAGACCACTCGCATGCTTCCTCAAGCACTCACAGTCTGCTCATCCCTCCCTTCTATTTATATCGTTCAATGCCTGTAGAATAAGCACCTTCAATTGCCGTAAAAAGAGCTAATCGACTGGGGAAAATTGATATTTTGACGGTCAATGATTTTCTAGAATGCAATCCGGAAGTGGTCTCCAGAAAATTGAAGGTTTCACACATCAACCAAAACACGATCCGTGAATGGAAAACACAAACTAAACTTGCTTGTTGTGTGCCTGGCTTGCGTGGCCATGACGCACAGATTTTGGTTGCCTGTGGTTTCTTTGAACCGGAAACGATAGCTCGTACTTCACCACAAGTACTCTTTGGAAAAGTGAAGTCGTTTGTGAAAACTAATGCAGGACGACGAATTGTTCGGAACGGAAAAAAACCGAATTTCAAAAAGGTCTCAAATTGGATTCTTTGGGCTCAGAAAGCACGAAAATTACGGGCAGCGTAGTGACTTTTACGTTTCATCACTCTTTTGTTGATGAATTCAAATGTTGCCTTAACAAATTAAGAGCTACTTTTGTAACACGGCTTTTGGCAATTGCTCGATTGACAGTTAAACCAATCTCTTCTGTTAGCTCTATTCCATCAGCAACCAAAGCCACGAAAGCCTGTGGAATATTTTCCGTATCTTGCCAGGATTGATCTACATCCAGAACGATTGAAATCGCAAAATCACTGGCATGTTGTTCTCGCGTTTCTTTTGCCAGAAAAATGGCAGCATCCGCATTTAATGCAGGTTTGTTTTCTTCTGCTGAATTTAGCTGCCGGCCAGATGGACTATGAATTGAGGAAATTATTCCCCCTGCATAACAACCATTTGAACCAGCGACCTCTGTCAAGCGGTAAGAGAGCAAACCTCCAGTCCCACATTCGCTAGTCGCCAGTGATAGATGCCTTTCATTGAGCATTGTTACAACAACGTGCTCCAATTCTTCATCTTCATAGCCGTAGATGTAATCACCCAATCGCTTGTGGATGATGGCATAGGTCTCAGAAATTTTCTGTTCACAAACTTTAACTGACTCACCGATGGCTTTGATTCGTAAAGTAATTGTCGCCTCATGTGCTGTGATCCCGACCTCCGGATCGCGTCCCCGGCTAGTAATCTCTCCCAGAAGTTCTTCTGTTTTTGATTCACCGACGCCAAAACAATTGATGCGGACAAATCGAATCACACTCGATCCTTGAGTGAGGCGGGGAAGAATCGACTGCTGAAACATGGGTTTCATTTCTGACGGAACACCTGGCATTGCCGCGATACAACAATTGGTTTTTGAATCCGTATGTGGAACGTCCATCCAGATTCCAGGAGCAGTTCCATGTAGATTTTGAATCGGTTCAGAACCCTTGGGAAACATGGCCTGAATCCGATTTCTCTCAGGCATCTCGCGATAGCGTTTCTGAAACATGCTTTCAATGATTTGAAGAGAATGCTTATCCAGTACCAGGTCGACTTCCATTAATTTCGCCAACGCCTGTCGCGTCAGATCGTCCAATGTCGGTCCTAGTCCTCCCGTGATCAACACCACATCAGAACGTTGCGTGGCAAGTTGAAATTGATCGACGATTTCATCGATATGATCAGCGATTGTAGAATGGAAGTGTGTCGATATCCCAATAGAAGCTAATTGCGTACTTAACCATTGGCTGTTCGTATCCAGCTTTTCTCCGTTTGTCAGTTCGCTGCCAATGGCAATAATTTCTGCTCGCATCGTTTCTTTCAGCATGAAGGAAAAACGGTATGACGTTTCAGAATTAAGCCCATAAAGTGACTGGTCATGAGGCAACCGGTAATGCTAATTTATATTGCTCTACGGTTTTCTCGATCATCGCTTCAACATGAAAATCGCGTCTGACTAACTCCCGTGCCGATTCGCCCATCCCTCGTGCTTTAAGTGGGTCTTCCAAAAGATGGAGTATGCTATTTGCGAGGGCTTCACTATTAGAAGGAGGAATAACCAATCCGGTTTCGCCATCACGAATGACGGAATAGATTCCTCCGACGCCTGTCGCAATCACCGGCTTTGCTAATGCCATTGCTTCCAACATGATCGTACCCAGTCCCTGCCTGAGCGAGGAGAGGCAGAACATATCCATTGCAGCCAGAGAAATCGAAAAGTCATAGAGATTGGGGACAAATGTCACGTTCTCCGATATTTCCAAATCGCGAGCTAAGTAACGCAAATTGCCTTCTTCAGGACCTGCACCGGAAATCAAAAATTGCACGTTTGGATTGACGGCCAAGACACGGCTGGCAGCTCCTAAAAAATAGGGTAGCCCTTTAATCGCCTCCAATGGTCCGGCTGTCCCGACCACGGGCT
>JAJDEK010000448.1 GCA_029259875.1 Planctomycetaceae bacterium | reverse complement strand
AATTTCATGACAGATCAAAATACAACAGAGCGGGACGATAAAGCCAAATTGCACTCAGCGTGCATAATCGAGGTGAAACAGATGCCTGTGTTGACATCAAGTTATTCTGGACGATTTATGAAAATTGCATTTCGCCTGATTGCAGGTGTGATTGTTCTGGCGATCTCCGCCATGTCAGGAACATTGCTGGCCGAAGAACAAGAATTTTCGACAATCATAGCAGATGGTTCAGAGACGACAGATACATTCGATGGAATTTCATCAGTTGTACCCGGTAATGGAATGGGGACACTGTTTCGAGCCGGACACCAAGCAGGTAAAACTGTTGGTTTGGATGAATCCATTTCCCATTTGGAAGCGATGCCTTATCTGTTTACATTCACGAAAAATCCTGATGACGCAGGTATGCTATTTGGAAACTTCCGTCTGTTTAGAACCAATCGTGGTCATCTTGGTGGCGGGGCCGGTCTCGGTTATCGCTTTTTCAATTATGACAGAGACCGAATTTTTGGGGCTGGTTTTTACTATGACCGTGATGACTCCTCAACAAAAATATTCCAACAGTTAGTTCTCAACGTGGAAACAATGGGACGCAACTGGGACGCAAATGGAAACTTCTATCTGCCTTTCGGAACTCGTCAGAAACAACTTGATCTTCAATTTAACGAAGGTAGTCAGCGATTTTCAGGATTCAACGTTCTGTTTGATCAAACACGTACGCTCGGAACGGCAATGCGCGGATTTGATGCTGAGTTTGGGGTTCCCATTTGGGGACAAATTGCTCAAAAACATGAAGCGCGGGCTTACGCGGGAACTTATCACTTCGCGGCGACGGGCAGTGAAGACGTCTGGGGCTGGCGAGGCCGCTTGCAGGCAAATCCGGTTTCCAATGTTTTGATGGAGCTTAGCGTAACCAACGACGCGACCTTTAATACGAACGTGTTCTTTAATGTCACGTGGACCTTTGCAGGTCGTCCTGAGTGGAACAAGATGGAAAAATCCACTCAGATGTATCGCATGGCTGAACGGGTCAGAAGAAATTACAACGTGGTCGTCGAACAACGCGACGTGGTCGATGCTGGAATTGTTGCGATTAACCCAGCTACCGGACTTCCCTGGACAATCTCCCATGTTGATTCTATGGCAGGACCGGGAGGCACTGGAGCAGTTCTTGATCCCTTCCAGACTATCGCAGATGCTCAGGCAGGACCTGCTTCTGATATTATCTTCACTCATGCGGGAAGTGTATTCGATAACGGACCACCGATCACACTGGCTGCTGGCGACCGAATACTCGGAGAAGGACAGGGTGTTGATCACTTCATAGATATTCAAGGATTTGGTTCCAGACTATTGCCAAACTCACCCGCTTTTGGGAATCCAAGTTTTGTACGACCAACATTTAATAACACCGTTGGCAATGGCGTTGTTCTTGCATCTAACAGCGAATTTTCTGGTTTCATCATCAATACTCCCACAGGTCGTGGTGTTGAGGGAATCGGTGTGGCAGGTACCAATGTTAACAATGTTGATATAAATGATGCTGCTGGTGAGGGTATATTCCTGAGCGGAACAACGGGGACTCTCTCGTTTGATACGACGAACGTAACAAACTCCGCTGGTAACGCATTTGTAGTCGATGGTGGTGATTCACTTGTAACTTATGCGTCAGGAACGATCGCCAATACTGGTGCAGGTCGGGCGGTTCTGATTCAAAATACGACAGGGGGATCTATCAATATGACAGGTTCAACTATTACGGATACGAACAGCCAAGGTGTTTTGATCAGCAATATTGCAGGTGGAGCAGTCTTGGATAATTTGACTATTACCGGAAGTACTAATCAGGGGATTCATGTTACTGGCGGTACTGCAGGTGCAATTATCACTGTCAGAAATACTGGTCAGGCAGCAACCGTAATCGATGGAGCCACTGGTGACAGTATTTTTGTGGAAAATTTCCAGGGGATTTTCCAGATGCAGGATATTAGCATCCTGAATCGTAATGGAGCAGGTATCCTGGTCGACAACCTCTCGGGAGACATCTCAGTTGTTGGAAATACGACAATCACAAACGGCGTTTCTCTTGCGACTGAACATGGTATTGATGTTAATAACTCTACCGGGAACATCTTGTTTGGTGGGAGCCTCGGAATTACCGGCAGTGCGGGAGAGGGGATTTCATTTAATGCAGGTAATAATACGGGATCCTTTAATGTTACTGGTACAACAACTATCTCTGGTACTGCAGCAGAGGCATTTATTGTCTTGAATGACAGTCCGGTCATCAGAATGGGAGACACAATTCTCTCCAATAACAGCACGACAAATTCAGTGTTATTGATCAATAATGCGGGACAGGGCGGGACTGCTGGCTCAGTCTCCTTTGGAAACACCACAGTGACAGGAACCGCTGTTTCAACGGTTCCAACTGTGCATATCTTAAATACAACTCCTATTGTCAGTTTCGGTTCACTCGGTGTTACGGCGACCAGCGCAGCGTTTCCTGTAGTTGCGCCCGCGATATCTGTGGAAACGAACCCCGGCAATATCAACTTTGGTGACTTAAATGTGACAGCAACTAATAACCTGGGACTCATTGCTAATAATAACACTGGAACACTGAGCTCATCAGGTGGTGTCTTCAATGTGACGAATGCTGCTGCCATCGATATCCAAGATACCAATCTATCAATGATACTGACATCAGTGACTGCAGGACCGACAAACGGACCCGATTTAAATCTAGGAGATGGCTTCTTTTTAAATAGTGCTGGTATTCGACTGGTTCGTACACCGGGTCTATTTTCAATCACCGGCGATGGAGCCACAATTGATGCCGGGGGGACGATCACCAGTGCGACTCACGGAGTGTGGTTAGCAGACATTGATCGCGTGAATATTGATGGACTGGAAATACAAACTCCGACCGTTTCGGGTATCGAATGGCAGGAAACCACCGTAGCCGATGGTCCTGCCGTGAATTTGACACGAGTGAGAGTCGAAGATTCTGCAGGAGACGGTATTAGAATTATCAATGGCCGTACGTTCCAGATAACCAATTCGGAATTACTTGACAATGGTACTGATGCAACAGAACATTCCATTGAATATACGGCAAATCTTGAACTGGATGATACAAACGATGATTCCTTTTCCATTACGATTCAGGACAATACGATCACAGACGATAGTGCGGATGCTATTCGGATTCAATCAGCAGGAGTGCTGCTCGACGATTCTCTGTTAGACGTATTGTTGGAAGGAAATAGTATCACAAACAGTGTTTCTAATACTGCCGGGCTGAACGTGATTTGGGAAGGACCGATGAATGTTACTGTTGCAAACGCGAACAACTTTTTTGGCACAGGAGCCACTAATAATCAGGGAATCAACATCGATGCAACCAGTAGTGATTTAGCAGACCTCATGACCTTAAACGTTATCAATAATAATAACTTTGTCATCTCAGGAACAGACAGTGAAGGTATTCAGGTTTCAACTGAAGGGCCCTCGAATATCCTGATTTCCAACAATATTGATCAGGGCTTTGTGATGGCAGGCGAGGACTCAACCGGTCTGCGATTCTTGGATCTAGCTGCTAATAGTAATGTGCAAATTGACACAAATATCATCAATATGACAGCAATTGGAGGTGATGCAATCTTCTTTGATCTAATCGATGCGACCAATTCCTCGGTTGTCATTGATAATAACCTGATCGGATTGTTTGATGGTGGATTCGATGACATTGAAACAGCAGTCGGTTTCAACGCTATGACAAATGGTCCGCTCTCATTGGGGACTGGTATTAATAACATTGTGAATATAACCACTGTTGGGTTCAACAATAGCTTTCTGCTGTTCAATCCTGGCGGAGGTACATTTGATGGTCAAATTAGCCTGAATGGCTTCCTGCTTCCATAATAATAAACAATGAGTGAGTCTCGTTTTATACAACTTAAATAACACTCTGGTGTGTTTTGCTTCAAATATTTCAAGGTTTTAATCGATGAGTCGCACATCCTGGAAAGTAATAATGATTACTCCATTCAGACTGAGTGCACTACTGGTGTTGCTGTGCTCTACCGGATTACCGGTTGGAGAGAAACATATTGCAGCAGCCGACGACGGCACACTGGATTATGTCATGCACGGTGATGCAGATATGGGAGACGTTGAATATGTTGATAACCCGGGAATGTTCTCAGGTATCAATACGTATTCAAGATCGATCGTCCGCAAGCTACCAGTAGATCGTGGGTGGACTTATGATTCGCCCATTGATAGATCTATTAAAAACACATTTCAAACATCCAAATTGCGTCTTGACTATTTACATTGGTCAATCGAAGGGCCCGACAATGTGCTCTTGAGCGCTCCGATTCTCGGAAATGCGGACCCTACAGCACCTGCTCCCGCTTTCGACCGTGCGACAGGTATCTCACGAGGGAATGGTGTGGCATTAGATTATACCGATAAGTCCATGGATACAAATGGTATGCGTGGGATTCTCGAATTTGCATTACCTGAGGGAAGCCTGGAGTGGAACGTATGGGGACTTTTCAGAAATGAATCAAC
>JAJDEK010000447.1 GCA_029259875.1 Planctomycetaceae bacterium | reverse complement strand
CCTCGAAACCTTCGTATCAAAACTATTGATTTGATGAGCTATCTCCAGGCAGGAAACCATTGTGAATCATTCCACCAGATTACTCCGCTGGCTTTCTCCGTCGATTCGTCAGGAGCGTGACGAATGGATGGCTCTCCGTTCAGAATCAGAATCGTCGGAAGTAATTGACTCTGATGACGTACAGTTTCAAGAGCTCAGAAGCGCGTATCGAGAACTGAAGCAGCAAAATCAAGAACTCACGATCTCCACGCCACAACGAACACTCATTCAGTTGCAACACCGCGTTCAAGTGATTCTAGAGCGATGTCGGCTTTACTTGGATTCAAAACCGACCCATTCGCTTTGCAGCCAACAGTTGCCGATATTAAAGCGTATTCTCAACTCTGTTCGAGAAGAGCAGCAATACATCAGACAACAATTGCTACTAAGTCAAACGGCATTGCATTATGTGGGCCAGTTGATGGGTGCCACGCAGGAGGTTTGGACAAAACCGTTTTGCAGCCCGAACTACTTGTTGAATCTGTTGAGAAAAATTAAAAACGATGACGTACATTTGAATTCCCCAGGTGAGTTTCTGTTTCTATCACTCGAAGATTTTCAGGCTGTTGCCCATCAGCGGTCCTACGATGAAGATCTACCTGTTTACATACGTGGCCTGGAAACAGCCCGGTTGATTTACTTTGTCAGCAGGCAAACCGAGACCTGGCAGAAAAATGTTGACCTGCTGATGCTGGCCGGTTTATTGCACGATTTTGGCTGGTTGATGTTGAAAAATCAGAATCCGGATGAAGTGACCGATCAAAGCACGATCTTGCATGATGCACGAGGCGAACATCCAGTCCTGGGAGCAGCATTACTCGGAGGATTACGTGGTTTTCCCGGCGATTCTTCTCTCTCTGAAATAATCTCACAACATCACGAACGGCTCGACGGCACCGGTTATCCCCGCAGGTTACATACCTATGCATTAGACGAGCATTCGCGACGCATGGCGGTGATCTGCCGTTATTTGGAGTTGAAAAACAACAGTCGAGAATTGACGGCAGACGGCATTCGCTCCTACGACACGGAAGAGGTGGCCTTTGCGGCAGCGTTGCAACTTTATCGGGAAGCAAAACGAGGTGAATGGGATCAACTGGCAGTCGATCAAACTTTGTCGGCACTTGACGCAAATCTACCCGAAGAGTTGAGAGAAACCAACCAGAAGAATGATCTTTTTTCTCTCAGACGATTTCAACAATATCGCCGTGATACAACACATGTGCAGACAATGAAGCCCCATATTCATCTTAGTTCACAGCCTGTCTCGGCCAGACAGTCTACAGAGAACCAAAGTGAGTCATGACGCAAAAAACGAATTCTGAAAGCGAGATGACTTTAGCCAATGATAGCTATTGGTTAGAGGCCCGACAGCCACTGGTCTGCCTGGTGTTCCTTGCGCCGTTGTTGTTGATCTACGAATGGGGGGTGATCTCCATGGGAGGTAACCAACCGGAATTGATTCGTAACGGTGCAGACTATTGGATGCGGAGCTGGTTATCTCAACTAGGATTCACACATACCTTTCTACTGCCTTGCTTGATCGTCGGCACACTGTTGATTTGGCACGTCTGTAGTAAACACCCCTGGAAATTTTCCGCAGAGACACTGATTGGCATGTTTGCGGAAAGCTTGTTGTTCGCCTTTTGTTTGATTGTTTTAGGACAAGTGCAGGACCTTGCTTTTCAGCAATTGCCTCAGCCGGTGACGATGTTCATCGAACGCGAATCCGCTTCACGTGTGGTCAGTTTTGTCGGCGCAGGCGTTTACGAAGAAGTGATGTTTCGCCTGTTATTGCTCCCCTTGTGTTACCTGCTTTTCCGAGGCATGATGCTTCAGGTACGCTGGTCTGCGGTTCTGGCAATTATTTCGACTAGCCTGATCTTTTCTCTGGCACATTATATTGGTGCCACCGGCGACCAGTTTTCCGTGTTCAGTTTCACATTTCGGACGGTGGCTGGTCTGTTTTTCGCAGGGCTGTTTTTTCTGCGCGGATTCGGAATTACGGTCGGCGCGCATGCAACGTACGATATTATCGTAGGTGTGATGCTGGTCAGCGGGCCATAACATTCCGATTTTTTATCTGGCAGCTTGACGATTACCAGAGCGAATAATAGCCGCGGCCATAGCCGGTGTTATAGCCATATTGAAAGGCAAGGCTGCCGTACAAAGTAGGTCGATAAGGCCAGATGCCACAATATGGTCCGTAGTAACCGCCATAGTAGCCTCCCCGATAAGGAGTGTAGCTTCCCAGCATCGGCGCATAAGTGCCCCAATAGGGAGCATATGAACTAGCATAACTACCATAGGGTGAGGAGTAACACGAGGAATACGAGTTCCATGCGTTGCACGTCTGCCGAGGATAAAGAGTGTTGTAACCATATCCATAATTCGAGTATCTGGGATACCCATTGAAACGATAGTAGGCCGGTCGGTAATAGCGATACCCGGCTACTGCCGCGTACGGACGGTATCGGTTGTAATAGCGTCGGGCACCATAGCCGTAATAGCTTGATCGGGGATAATAGGAATAGCTTCGTGAATAGTGATTTGAGTATCGGTAAGCGGAACGGCCGCGATATCGATAATAGGCAGAAGAACGATACGGACTTCGATATCGGGAAACAGAATAGGGATGTGCGGCCGTTGAAGTATTAGTATCAATACTCGCCAACGCACTCAGACAGAAAGAGAACAGTAATACAGATCGTAAAGAAAACACTTGACCGCCTATCATGTTACCGGTTTCCCGTCATCCATGACGTTGATCAACGACATCCTCATAGAACTACTTGAAGATACAGCAAATTGGCCCGAATCTCACTGTATTATATACGCTCTCTGAACCATTTGGAACAATTATTTTGGTTAATCGTCTACTCAGATCTGATTGAATATACCCTAAAATTCAAACAAAGACTGCGTTTTCACAACCGCTAATTCGTCGGGAAAGGTATGAAACGCATGAATTAGCAGGCTTGTCTGGTTCGCTTCAAAATCAACAATACTCAGTGCCCCGGGAGTGAGGCGACTTTCCGAGATAAAGTGATAAGCCAGATCCGCGCGCTGTGTATCCATCAAATATTCTTCATG
>JAJDEK010000446.1 GCA_029259875.1 Planctomycetaceae bacterium | reverse complement strand
GTCGGAATCTAAGGGGAAACCTTCAGAACAAGGATAGTCCCCCCCGAATAATCAGAGTTCATCCCAACAGAAGCCATCTCAACAGGGAAAGCAATCACAGTCTCAACAACAGCAGGGACAACAAAAACAATCTCAGCAAGGAAAGAACCAACAATCTAAGAGTCAACAAGAGAAAAAGACTCCCGGACGAGAACAAATAGAACAAGCCCGTCAAGAGATGGAAAAAGCGATTGAGGAACTGGAAAAAAAACAAAAAGAAGCGGCGTCACAACATCAGGACGATGCAATTCGTAAATTAGCAGAAGCAAAAGAAAAACTGGAAGAGATGCTTCGTCAGCTTCGCGAAGAAGAACGAGAGCTGTTGTTGGCCGCAATGGAAGCCAGGCTGCAGAAGATTCTTGCACAGCAGAAACGTGTTTATTCCGGTACGCTTTCTATCGGACAGGTTCCAGAGAAAGCGCGAAACAGTCGTCATACTGCCAGAGCCATCCAATTGGCCCGCGAAGAGAATGTAATCGGCTTAGAAGTTGAAAAAGCAATGTTACTGCTAAGAGATGAAGGATCATCCGTTGCCTTCAGTGAAGCATTATCTGAAGTGAGAGAAGACGTTCAAACTGTTGCATATCGTTTAAATCGAACGCAAGTAGGAGAACTAACTCAAGAAATTGAAAAAGATATCATCAGCTCACTCGAAGAAATGATTGAAGCGCTTCAGAAAGAAATGGAAAAGTCAGAAGAGCAAAAACAAAAGCAACAAAAACAGCAACAGCAAAGTTCCCCCAAAGACAAATCACTTGTTGATATGTTAGCAGAAATCAAAATGCTGCGATCATTACAACTTCGAGTCAATAAACGTACTCGCAGGATTGAAAAAATGGCATTGGAAAAAGATGCCAATCAAGCAGAAGTTTTTGAGCAACTGCAACAATTGTCTAACCGACAAACTCGAATTCAGAATGCCACTTATATTCTGGCAACAGGTAAGAATAAATAATTTTTTAGAACAAAGAATAATTTGAAGGTCAAAGACTGACATGATTCATTGGTTCCACTCTATCCAGAAAAAACAAGCGTTCGATTATAAACTGCGGTTGGTAGTACTAATCGCTTTCTTTCTTGTACTGATAATCCCCGTTTCTCTGCCAGGGCAAGAAAAAAATAAAGAATCGACGAAAAACAAAACGGAACTATATGCAGCGCCCTCAGCTTCTGAACTCAAGATGCAATTACAAAATTGGACTGCTGAGCAAAAAGTAAAAACACCAGTCCAATTAAAGAATGTTGCAGGCCTGCTCATAAAATTGGAGTCGCCACTTTCTGCTGAAGAAAAGTTGGAACTGGCAATGCAGGTGTTTTCTGAAATGAATTCTGAAGCGAAACAACTAACCCAAGCTTATCAACTTTCTGACCGAGTGCCTCAACCTTCCAGCCATCCGTTCTTGGTCGATGGACAGGCAGAAACGTTTTACCAGTCAAATCTCCGGTATTATGTCGCAAAGAATCTAACTCAATTTCGAATGGTCGATCAAGCCCTGGAAATGTTCAATTCCATTAATCCTAAGCCCTTAATAGATCCTGCAGGATATTTGTTTTTTAAAGCCGTTTGTGAACATCATCTATTACAGAAAAAAAAGTGTGGAAAGACTTTGGAACAACTGCTTAACCATACAGAAAATGTCCCTCAAAGGTACACACAAGTCGCTACGCTCATGCAGGCTGATCTGGCAGATCTCAAAGAAGAAAGTTTAGATGAAATTTCTCGAAAAATGAGTGATGTTGAACGCAGGCTCGAATTAGGTAACTCTGGAGAAAAAGTTCAGGAGGTTGAAGATGATATTATTGCCTCTTTGGACAAACTCATAAAGCAAATGGAAGACCAGGCAAAAAACAGCTCTTCTTCAGCAGCAGGCGCAGGTCAATCTAAGTCGCCAAGTTCGGGATCGAGTGAGAGTCGCGTGAAAGGTCAGACTGCGCCCAGAGAAGTCGACAAGAAAAAATTAGCTAACAATGGAGGCTGGGGACAACTCCCTCCCAAAAAACAAGCTTCCGCCAAAAACATTATTAACCGAAATTTCCCCTCACATTACCGCAAAGCTATTGAAAAATATTTCAAAAAATTGGCAGCTGAAAAAGCAAGTTCCAACAAATAGATTTCTTGCCACCCATAGATATAAGCTTGTATTTAATTGAGTTATCGAAGAGGTTTTCATGCATTCTCTGTTTGTAGTTTCACTGACAATGCTGCTTGCAGTTTCACCTGAAGTCGATCTGACTTCTTTAAATGGAGAATCTGCATCAGGTAATCTAAAGTCATTGAGCAAATCAGCCATTAATCTGAAACAGGGAGAAACTTCCAAAGATGTTTCACTTTCAGGTGTACTCAATGTTCGATTTCCAAAAAATCGTTTTCAACGTAGCCTTCAATCACCATTCATAATCAGATTATCTGATGGATCAAATTTCCCGATTCAGTCGATACAAAGTAATGAACGGCAAATCAAAATAAGCGGAGACCAAACTGGCACCTTAATATTACCGGCAAAGAACGTCTCATCAATTCGCTTTGAATCACTCAATTCAAATATCCGAGCAGCTTGGGAAAAACTTCTGAGAAGTAAAAATAATAAAGATCTACTCGTCATTCAGAAAGAAAATGTACTTGATTTTATTGATGGTGTCATCGGTTCTGTAACAGATGAAAAAATACAATTTTTTACCGGTGATGATGAAGTCGCCGTCAATCGTAAGCGAGTTTTTGGAATCATTTACGCGCGAGAACCAGTTTCAGAAACACCGCCATTCTGTTCGATCCGGTTAACCAATAATGGATTGATTCATGCATCGTCAATCACATATGCTGATCAAGAATTCAAAGCAACATTACAAAACGGCGTTCAAGCTAAGTTTGCCCCCCAATCGATTGCGAATCTGGATTTCAGTCAAGGAAAAGTACGTTACTTATCAGATCTGGAACCACGTAATATTGAATACACCCCCTTCTTCGATACTGTCTGGAAGTATCGCAAAGACAAACATCGTGACGGAGGACCACTTCGCCTGGATGGGAAAGAATATTCACGCGGACTTTACATCCATTCAAAGACACTCCTGCAATATCGAATTAAAAACCAATATCGGAATTTTCGCGCCATTATGGGTATCGATGATTCAGTTCCTGGAATTGGATTTGTCTATGTTGAAATTAAAGGAGATGGTCGAATACTCTATTCCGGAAATGTTCGCAGCGCAGATCCCCCGATCGAGTTAAACCTCGATGTTCGCGGGGTGCGCGATTTTGAAATTTTAGTAGATTTTGGTGACAACCTGGAAATCTGTGATCATCTTGATTTATGCAATGCACGCTTAATTAAATAGCCTGTGCCAGGTAAGCTTGCGGTATAATAATACTAAATACAGAGAGAACTTCCATTTTTGAAATTTTAAGGAAATTAGATGCAGAGAAAATTCTTCTGTGCTCAAATCGTAACTAGCATCCTGATAGTTTTGATGTCGCCTGCATCTTCACAGTCAGCTTTGGTCGATCCCGCAGTCTTAGCAGCACAAAAACAGCGGATCGATGTCATCAAGGCCGTCTCTCCTTCTGTTGTTGCCATCT
>JAJDEK010000445.1 GCA_029259875.1 Planctomycetaceae bacterium | reverse complement strand
TTCAATTCATGGATGCACAATCACTCGATTTTCTCAAAAATCTGCTTCATTCCCCTGCTCCTTCCGGATACGAACGCCCTATCCAAGAGGTGGTTCGTGACTACGTTGGCGCATTTGCGGATGAGATCACTACAGACTTGCACGGGAATGTGATTGCGGCAATTAATCCCAATGCCAAACGGCGAGTCATGTTTGCTGGACACTGTGATCAAATTGGTCTATTAGTGCAGCATATTGACGATGATGGTTTTCTTTGGGCAAACCTGATTGGTGGTTGGGATATTCAGATGTTGCTGGGACAGAACATGCAGGTGCATACTGCCTCCGGACCTGTGCATGGTGTGATCGCACGCAAAGCCATTCACTTGCTATCGCCAGAAGAAAGAAAAACCGTTCCAGAAATTAAAGACCTCTGGATTGATATCGGTGCCAAAAATGGAGATGAAGCACGAGAGTTGGTTGCGATTGGAGACCCTGTCACCTTTGAGCTTGGATTTCGCCCCATGCTGAACCAATTGGCTTCTGCTCCTGGTATGGATAACCGGGTCGGCGTCTGGGTTGTGATGGAAGCGTTACGCCAATTAAGTGAAAAATCACCTGAGGTAGGAGTCTTCTCTGTTTCCACCGTACAGGAGGAAATCGGGCTGAGAGGCGCAAAAACCAGTGCGTATTCGATTCAGCCAGAAGTAGGAATTGCCGTTGATGTCACACATGCAACAGATTGCCCCACTGTGAGTAAAAAAGAACACGGTGACATCAAAGTAGGTAGCGGGCCAGTCGTTTATCGTGGGCCAAACGTGAACCCGGTTGTATTTTCATCCTTGTCACAATTAGCCAGTGAAAATGAAATTGCTTGCCAGATTAATGGGATCTCCCGACCTGCCGGAAATGATGCCAATGCAATGCAATTGAACCAGTCAGGTATGGCGACAGGAATCGTGGCCATCCCCAACCGATATATGCATAGCCCTGTAGAAGTGATCTCTCTGGAAGACTTGGAAAACGCGGCACGACTACTCGCTACGTTTTGCATGGGCATTGATGAAAATACAGACTTCACCCCTTAAATCGACATGATCTGTTCAGAGCCATTGGAATCAAACAATTTCCTGCAGCACTTCCTCTGCCGCTTGAATGGTTTGATCAATGTCCTCATTGGTCATCGCTACTGAAGTAAAGTTGGCTTCAAACTGGCTACAGGGAAGATAAATCCCTCGATCCAGCATGCCTTGAAAATAGCGAGCGAAGCGTTCGGTATCGTTACGAGCCGAGACTGTATAGTTCGTGACTTTGTCAGGATTGAAAAAGAGAGTGAACATGGAACCGCACTCTGCCAGTGTATGAGGCAGCCCTGCTTTAGTAGCGGCAGAGACAAGTCCCTGCGTCAAACGTTTTGTTTTTTCTTCCAATTGTGAATAGGGGTTTGTTTCTTTCAGACATTCCAACGTAGCAATTCCCGAAGCCATCGCGATAGGGTTTCCGGAAAGTGTCCCCGCCTGGTAAACAGTTCCGACCGGCGAAATGGTATCCATGATTTCCGCTTTACCCCCATAAGCCCCCACAGGCATGCCGCCACCAATGACTTTCCCCAACATACAAACATCGGGTGTAACGCCAAATCGTTGTTGCGCTCCTCCAATGGAGAGACGGAAACCGGTCATAACCTCATCCATAATAAAGACCGTGCCATGCTGTGTACAAAGCTCGCGGATGGTTTCCAAAAAACCAGGCTCTGGGAGCACGACACCCATATTGCCGACAACCGGTTCGAGAATCAGGCAGGCAATTTGATCTCCCATTTTTGCAAAAGTCTCTTTGAGCTGATCGAGATCGTTGTACTCAAGCACCAACGTATCAGAGGTACAACCTTGAGGAACGCCGGGACTCGAAGGAGTTCCCAATGTCAGTGCTCCACTCCCGGCTTGAACCAGCAAACTGTCAACATGACCATGATAACAACCGGCAAACTTGATTACTTTATCCCGTCCCGTATATCCGCGTGCCAATCGTAGGACACTCATGGCGGCTTCCGTACCGGAATTCACCATGCGGACCTTTTCAACACACGGAACCAATTCGGCCACGAGTTCGGCTAGTTCCGTTTCTACTAATGTAGGTGCGCCAAAACTGGTACCCTTTTTGAGGGCCTCTTCAATTCGGGAAACGACCTGTGGGTGACAATGCCCCAGAATATGAGGTCCCCATGAGCCGATGTAATCGAGATAGCGATTGCCATCAATGTCATAGAGATATTGCCCTTCCCCTCGATCAATGATGACAGGATGGCCTCCCACAGCTCCAAAGGCCCGTGCAGGACTATTGACGCCTCCGGGAATCACTTTCAGGGCACGTTGAAACTGTTCTTCACTATGTGAGCGGCGGTTGGATGACATATTCAAACAAATCCTTACTTTAAAGTGGCTTTCTCAGACTTTTTTGGAGCTGGATTATCAGACTTCAACTGTAAACATTTTAGAGTTTTTTCATTTCGCACAAAGAGGAGACCGTTGGACAAAGCCGGTAGTGCCCGTGTGGTTGAATTCAGAACTCGAGCCCGGCCGAGTTCCTTATATTCCTCTTGAGATGCCTCTGCCAGCACCAAGGTCCCGTCTGATTTCATAATAATCAATTTGTTATCTGCTTCAATCAAAGTGGCATAACCAAAATCATCTTTTGACCAGAGCACTTTTTTGGATTTCGGATCAAAGCACAGCAGCCGCGACGAACCGATATCTTGTCGCCCGTCGATACCAATTAAAAAACCACCATATTCAATGGGCGTTGTATATTGACTGGACATGATTTGGTTATTCCGCCAGACTTCACTGGCACTATCTCGTTCAGTCCGAGCCCAAAGTCCTCCGACTCCATAACTGGCCGTGGCGAATACATATTTTCCGACTAAAACTGGATTCGCACCGTTAACCGTCGGTCCACGTTTCCCAAAAGGGAATTGAAACAAGACGTTTCCATTCTTAGGATCAATGCCCACCAGATGCTGGCGAGTAATAAAGATGGCATAGTATCGGCCATGTAAAAATGCAGAAATGGGTGACGAGTAGCTGGCGTCATCTTGCATTGTCTGCCAGAGTGTGAATCCTTTATCGAGAGAGAAAGCAACAATTCCGGCGTTTTTACGTTTGGCCCCCACATTCACGATCAATTTGTTTTCCACAATGATGGGAGAGCTGCCAACGCCAAAATAGCCTTCACCGACCTGAAAATCCTTGTGTGTATCGCGCATCCAGATCTGTTTACCAGTCTTGAAATCAAGACATTGCAATTTTCCGCTGATTCCATAGACATATACACGATTATTGTAAATTAAAGGTACGGCAATGGGGCCATCATTGGGATTAAACGTACCTCGATAATTAACGGGAATCGAGTGTTTCCAGAGGACTTCCCCCGTTTGTGCCTGCATGGCTTCGACTGTTTCCTGATCCCCAATTCGGTGAAATAAAATCGCGATATTCTGTGACACCGCCAACCCGGCAAAGCCGCTCCCTACAGCCCGCTGCCATTTTTGAAGGGGACCACCTTCAGGCCATGTCTTGGCAAGTGATTCCTCTTCCGCATGACCATTTCGATACGAGCCCAGAATTTGAGGCCAATCGCCAGCATGACTAACAGATGTCGTGCAGAATATTATTAGCAGGATGTATTTCAGAAAACGCATATTTCCGTCTCCGCGCTTCAAGTTAAATATAAGAAGATTGCTACCAGTTCTATTTTAATAGGATAGAGGCTTTGCTGCATAGGAACGTCTGTTATAGTCTGGTAAGATAAAAAGTAAAACCGAACTGAATGTTAGACTGCGCTTACTGAAGAGGAAATTCGTGAGACCGCTTTCTTTGCAGGAGAATCCCTTGGAATCTAACCCATTACGGTTATTAAGAAATCTACGAAGAAGCCGCGAAATCGTAACAGTTCTTGTGAATTACGGTTTTGATGATCTGGTTGATCAATTGGGGCTGAGACGATACCTGCGGTGGGGCCGCCGACTCCTGTTCTGGAAACGCGCCGAACCAGAAATCAAATTGACTCGTGCCAAGCGCATCCGACTGGCTTTAGAAAGTCTGGGTGTGACATTTATTAAGTTTGGTCAGGTAGTCAGTACGCGCCCCGATCTCATTCCTAAAGATGTCATTCGGGAGTTATCAAAACTTCAGGAACGTGTTCCTTCATTTCCCAGTGAGACGGCGATCAAAATTGTAGAACGTGAATTAGAAGATTCCATTGATTCTCTATTTGCCCATTTTGATCATAAACCATTAGCTGCAGGATCTTTGGGACAGGTACATCGTGCCCGTCTGCATGA
>JAJDEK010000444.1 GCA_029259875.1 Planctomycetaceae bacterium | reverse complement strand
GCCGGTGTGGTAGCCGTGTCAAATTGCTGTCGCGCCGAAAGATATTCTTTCGACAATTGATCATACATCCAATGGTGTTGCCAGATTCCATAGATTGATAACAAGACGATCGTTGTTAAGAATCCATGTAATAAAACCGTGCGCAATTGGGTTGTAACGACGATTCGCCGGATTAATGAGAAACAGAGTCCGAGGGACACCCACTCCCACATCATATTCAATGCAGCCCTTTTCTGTCCGTCGGTAATCAAGATCATCACCAGTGCTGCGATCACCTGACCTGAGACAAGTAGCCATACACCGATATCGTAGCGGTCAATACGAAATGTTCGAGAGCGGTCTAATAGTAGCGAGCTACAAAACAGAATGGCCAAGATGAACCAGCCGAGCGCTATGTGCAGTGTATCCCCCTGTGGGGCTGATTCTGCAGGAAGCAAATAACGTGTTGTGATCAACGCGCCAACCAAGAACAGTTGAGCTCCGTTCAAAAACGAAAGAAGTGGATGGAGTTTGGGCGCAGCGGGACTGGGTTTGGTATGAGATGACTGTGACCGATGTTGTTTTCGGCGTTTACTCATTCCTGGTTTTTCCGACCTACATTTTCCAGAATTGTGACAATAGAAAGCACACACACAATCATTAGTATCACGAGCAGTGCTGCATTCCAGGACGAGACTTCATATAAAATCAGCCCACCTACACCGGTTGTCAAAGTTGCTAAGTGGATAGTGAGTACAGTATTTCGTTTACTCAATCCGAGTTCCACCAAGCGGTGTGAGAAATGGCTTTTGTCTGCATGAAAGGGACTGCGTCCTTCTTTAAGTCTGATAATCATGACGGTACAGAAATCATAGAGCGGAATTGCCAGAATACAAAGCGGGGCTAAGATGACATGACGGCTGGCAATGGAATCTCCCTGTGATGAGTCACCAGAGTAAAATGTGCCAAGAATAGTCATTGTGGAGAGTATTAGTCCAATAAAATAGCTGCCAGAGTCTCCCATAAAAATTTTCGCAGGATGCCAATTGTGACATAAAAAACCAGTGATCGAACCAGCAAGTACCAGCAGGACGCCGGCTACAAGCCATCGCGGTTCGCTGGTAAATCGCAACATAATCAAAGCAAATAGCACTGCGGCGATCAACCCAATTCCTGATGTCAGTCCATCCATGTTGTCCAGAAAGTTTAAAGAGTTGACGAGCACAATGATCCAGGCCACTGTCAATAACATTCCTATCCAGGGTTGCTGGATAAAAAGTGTTCCCCGCACACCTGCAAAAACCAACCCAAAGGCGACCAGTAGTTGAATAAGCAAACGAGGCTTCCAGGAGATATTGATTTTGTCGTCAAGCAGTCCCATGACGGATAAAATCGTTCCACCAGCCAGCACGGCCCATAACAGTTGTGAGCGATAGAGCACTCCTTCTAAATGAGGGGCTAGTTCTTGTGGAATCCAAGTGGGAGTGGCGCCTGATTTCAAGATAATCAAAACTATCAACTGGGCAACGGCAATAGGAACAACGACACCAAGCCAAATTCCCACTCCACCTCCCAATGGTGTGGGATTTGTGTGTACTTTTCTTTGTGCAGGCTGGTCAATGAGTCCCCATTTGGGTGCCAGTTTGCGCATGATGGCTGTTGCCAGGAAAGAAATCAAAAATGAAGGGACAAGGCATGCGATTATAAAAAATAACATTACAAGTAGCATTCAGAAAAACGAAAGAAGGTCTTCTTAAACTAGTCCTCAGCGTTACTAAGGTTGTAAGTTGGGAAAGTTCAAGGGATTCAAAAAGATGAAGATATAAACGACAATAGAAACCTCGCAAGGCACTAGTGCTTTGTCAAGCTTGAAATTGAGGGCTGGGAGTGTTGTTTACGTGCTCCGTTGTCGCACTCCCGTGATATCCATCACCCCAAAATTCAAAAATGACACTCCACTAGTTTGGCTAACGAAATGATTTAGTGGTAGCCAAAAATGCAATTCTCATTGGTTTTCGATTGATATATTTGATGTATGACGTACAGTTGACTCTATCAATATAACCAGAGCAATTGCTATGGAATTCGGAGTTATCAAACTGCTGCAATGAATGAATTATTTGAGGAACAGTTTCGTTTCAATCTGGAAAGTAGTCCTAATTGGGAACAGGGAGCTGCACACCGTGAGATGATCACCGGCTACCTGATTGGCATGGCAGGCGAAAAACGAGGTCGATTGTGTATTTTGGGAGCCGGAAATTGTAATGATCTCAATTTGAAACGACTATTACATGCATTCAGTGAGATTCACCTGGTTGATATTGACGAAGTTGCTTTGGAATATGCGGTTCAGTCGCAGTCACTAGAAAATGAGTCCTCAATTTTTCTGCACAAAAGTGATCTGACTGGAGTTGGTCAACAGCTTGCTGCATGGGGTGCCAAAGACAGTAGTGCCGATTCGAACCTGACTGAGATTATATCGCAATTGTCTAAACCGGCGAAGTTGAATTTGCCGGGCTCGTTTGATGTTATCTGTTCGACATGTTTGTTGAGTCAACTAGTTCATTTGGCTGTCAAAGCTGTGGGCGATACCCATTCTCGATTTGAAGAGTTGATGATTGCCATTCGTTATCAGCATGTTCAAACAATGATTGATTTGATCGGCGAAGAAGGGGCTGGTTTGTTAGTGAGTGATTTTGTCTCTTCGGCATCAGCACCAGATTTGTTGCAGATACCCGACGATCAATTTGAACAATATCTTTCTCAGTTACTTTCGTCCCGGAACTTTTTTCATGGGGTTCATCCGGGAGTATTGCTTTCTTTATTGGTAGGAAACGCTCCTTTGGCAAATCAGGTACGTGATGTAGAGATGTTGCGCCCGTGGCGTTGGAATCTTGGATCGCGACAGTACGCAATTGCCGCGATCCAATTTTATAGTCTCAAGAGAGATTGATCCGATCAAAGTGACTGTTGAATTCGATCAGATGCCACTTCTTCCAACTAACGCTTATTTTTTCCCGGCAGATTTTTTTCTCTGAGCAGCTCCGCTGGCTCTGGAGTTGGGCTTGATATAAAGTGACGGTGCATCTTTTTGCACCGATCCCTTATCATCGGGAACCTGATATTGAGTCTGTAGGCGTTTCAGTTCCGCTTTCAGATCCGTAACAACTTGTGCATATTCTGGATCTGCATAGACACTTTTCATTTCGCGGGGATCTTTTTCCAGATCGTAGAGCTCCCATTCTCCCATGTTGTAGAAGTCGATCAGCTTGTACCGTTTCGTACGGACTCCATTATGCCGACGTACCATATGAGCTGAACGACGGTCGTTGTAAAATTCATAGTAGTGATAATAGAGGCTGTCTCGCCACGCGATTTCATTTCCTTTAAAGAGTGGTACTAAGCTGACGCCTTGCATATCATCGGGTATTTTTGCGCCAGCAATATCTAGAAACGTTTCCGCAAAGTCGAGGTTGGAAACCAGTTCGTTATTCACGCTGTCTGGTTTGATGACACCTGGCCAGCGGGCCACAAACGGCATTCGATAAGATTCTTCATACATGAAACGTTTATCGAACCAGCCATGATCTCCTAAATAAAATCCCTGGTCCGATGAGTAAATTACGACCGTGTTTTTCGCAAGCCCCGACTTCTCCAGATAGTCGAGCATTCGACCAACATTGTCATCTACCGATGCAATACACCTCAGATAATCCTTCATGTAACGTTGATACTTCCAGCGAACCAGGTCCTTACCAGTGAGATTTGCTTTGCGAAATGCGGCATTTTTCGGTTCGTAGGCAGCGTTCCAGACCTTTAGTTGTTCGGCCGTTAGATTTTTGGGAGGCGTTAATTTCAAGTCGAAGGGAGTCATCGTGGTCGCAATGGTCATATCCTGTTGTTTGGCTGCGCTTCCACGTCCTTCGTAGTTATCGAACAGGTTATCCGGTTCGGCA
>JAJDEK010000443.1 GCA_029259875.1 Planctomycetaceae bacterium | reverse complement strand
GTTGATGGTGCTTTTGCGGGGGACTATTACCTCGGGGGAGATAAGATTGACCTCACGATTGTGGGGAGATCCAAACACGTTCAGAATACGCAGGATATAAAAGCATTGTCTGTGGCAACACCCATGGGGTCGCTTGTGCCTTTGGAAGCGTTAGCAAGTGTGGAAATTACAAGTGGTCCGGAGCAGATCAATCATCGAGAGCGTCAGCGTGCTATTACCATTGAAGTGTCTCCACCTGAAGAAATGGCGCTCGAAGATGCCATGAGTCAGATTCAGTCAAAAATTGTGCAGCCATTGCGAGAGAGCGGACAGATGGCGGGAGGCTATCGCATTATCTTATCAGGAACTGCTGACAAATTGCGCGATACTTGGGCCGCCCTGGAATTCAATGTGATACTTGCTTTGTTGATAACTTACCTTCTGATGGCAGCATTATTTGAATCATGGATTTATCCTCTGGTGATTATTTTCAGTGTCCCATTAGGGGCGGTCGGCGGAATCTTGGGACTGAGTATTCTCAATTTGTTTACGCTTCAAACTTTGGATGTCCTCACGATGTTAGGCTTTGTGATATTAATCGGAACCGTAGTGAATAACCCTATATTAATTATCCATCAGTCATTAAATCACATCAAAGAAGATGATATGTCACCGCGTGAAGCGATACTAGAAAGTATTCGTACCCGTATCAGGCCAATTTTTATGACGACGACTACGACCGTGCTGGGACTATTACCTCTGGTTTTGTTTCCCGGTTCTGGTAGTGAATTATATCGTGGTTTGGGAAGTGTGGTTCTGGGGGGACTGATTGTTTCGTCGCTCTTTACACTTGTACTCGTACCGACGTTGTTCAGTTTGACAATGGACGCCAAAGAGTGGGGCTTGAATCTCTTAAGGCCAAGTTTGGTGAAACAGACCAAATTGAATAAGAGTCTGTCAGAAGATGTGGAAATACCCACTCAAGAAAATGCAGCGATTTGAAAAGCTTTGTTGTTCAGCTGATTCGATTGATTGAAGGCAGGCCCGCTTCAAGCAAGAAAGTTTTTGATTGGTTAGTTCGATCAAGAATATTCGATATCAATTCCAAGGCGATATTTTAGTTGGTCCAGTTCTTCAACCGATTCATCGCTGGAAGAATGCACGTGTTCTGCTTCAGTAATGAACTTCAAATCTGTAATGTGGGGAATACGATATTCATCTAATACGTTTTCGAATTGCTCGATTCCTTGCCCATACATAATCAAGAGTTTGTGTTCATCAAATTGAACTTCGAGAGGAATCAGCGGGTTCAGAACTGCAATGCCTGCACAGCCATCATTCAAGAGCAACTCTTCATAGTCGTAGAGTGTACTTTTAAGAACAGGTAAATCGATGTGTTCACGATACAGATCTTGGTGTTGATTGTTTGAACCTTCATGGCTCGTTTCCAGCACGACGTCGACTTCAGTGCCGAGTGGATCGAGCAGGTCGATGAACAGATCAAATAACACTTCTCGTGAAGCTGATGCCATCAGGACAGGAATCTTAATGCCAGTCTCTTTGTCTGTGTAAACATCATGTCGGTAACCAGCTTGAGGCATGACTTCTAGATCATAAGAAGGACGAATGGCTTCAGTCAGCATGAAGTTTCCATACTTAGCGATATTCAAATGTGTTTCCAATTGATCTTCTGAAAGACTTTCGAAACTACTGCGCGATTTTCCCGCAGAGCTATCTCGGTAAGTCGTCTTCAAGAATTTTTTTAAGAATCCCATAGTAAAATCTTCCCCCCCTCACGACAGACAAAAATCATGTTGCCATTTGGGCTTGTAACGTCGAATTTGCTTAGTCTTATTGATTTGGTATGTAGAATGGTCAGTTAGTTCTTAGTTGATGTGACTAGAACAAACTGGAATCAAAAAACTCTAGCATGCAAATTGAGGCGAGGTCTGAAGTAGTCTTGATGTTGCGTTCTTTTTTGACGAGTTTGAGCCAGAAGAGCCGGAAGGATGAGATAAGGTAAGAGTTCCAGACAGATAAAAGGTCCGGTTGTGTGGATTGGGTAACATTGAAATCAGAATCAATGTGGAAAGGACTAGCAGATTTGTTGTTTTCCCTGCGATCGTTAAGACTGGGAGGGTAAACCTAGATTTCTGAATCAGAATAGGAGTTGATTTATATAAACATTGATATTTTAACAAGTTAGAAGGCAGAATCAGGAAATGAGGGATCTATTATTTGTTGCTGAATCTCTGCTGATATCAGACAAATAAACACGTTGCAGTAAACTACTATCACTATTAGAATTACCGCTTAATTCCTATCTTCAGCCATTCTTCCTCATCTCAATATACTACGAATGATTTATCCAACCACGGATGGTTTCATGGGTTGTTCTCACATCCTTAACCGAACCAAATTCCTAATACGATTTTTCCTGATTCATCTTGTGTATGTGCTGAGCACTTCAGGAGTTGCTTTTACTGAAGATGCTATCGCAGCAGAAACGCTCTATCTTAAAGATGGACAGCAGTTTTCAGGTGAAAGTATCGGGTTTGAAGACGGAAATATTCTATTCCGGCTACCCGATGGCGAGGTTTATCCAGTCTTATTGGGATTAGTAGATCGTCTTGAATACGGCTCTGGAAATTCAGATGCCGATGCGTCTGTTCAAGAGGAAGAACTCCTGGTGAATAACGAAAGTGACGATCTGCTGTTGCTGCCTCTCCCCTTAAGCAATGAAGAACCAGAACCATTATTTATTCCACCTGCACCTGATTCAGAACAAATCGAAGAGACCCCCTTTGTTACGATCGAAGAATATGTTGATGCGGGTTGGGAATATGTAGAGGTCTGGACCAAACGTCTGGAATTGGGGGGAACATTTCTGGCTGGAAATACAGATCGGGATTACGTCACAACTGGTCTCTATCTGGAAAAATCTGACAACGACAATTTATTTGAATTCGAAATTGGCGGGCGTTGGGGACAGGCGAATGGAGTTCGGGATGCCAATCGTTGGTATGGCAACGCGACTATCGATGTTGCCCGGACCACTAATTGGATTGTGTTTGTCTCAAACAGAAATACCTATGATGAATTCGAAAACTTGGATTGGCGAGGAACACTTTCAACAGGTTTGGGATATCGGTTCATCAATGAAAAAGAAAAACGGTTGATTGTACGTGTTGGTCCAGGTGGAACACACGAAATTTATACCGATCCCAAGTTACAGCGAACCACATTTGATATGTTTGTGGAAGTCGAATTCCACTGGCCGCTTTCAGATCATGCCAAACTGGAACACAAACAAACCTGGACTCCCAGTCTGGATACCGCACAGATTCTTCGTGTGACAACAGAATCAGGGTTGCTTTTCAAGTTGGATAATAAAGATCGCTGGAATTTGAAACTAGGCTTGTTGCAAACATACAACTCTTTACCCAGTGTAGGGCGTAAGAAAAGTGATTACACAGGTAGCGTCTCACTTGTCTATACCCGAAAATAGTGTGAGAACAGAAACAGTAGTGAAATTATTTGGGCTTGGCCAGTTTGACCGTCAGTTTGACGCGTTTCCCGTCACGTAAAACAGTGACTTCCACTTTGTCGCCGGGTGAAAACATTCTTAATGCCAGATCAAAATCATCGAGACTCCCAATTTTTGTCTTTCCCATCTTGATAATGGCATCACCGGCTTTGAGGCCTGCTTTGTCGGCAGGACTTCCAGGAGAAGAGCCGGAAATGTGATAACCAGGTCCCTCACCACCGAAGTCTGGGATGCTGCCAAAGTAGGGGCGATTTCCTGAACGCATTGTTGTAGCAGGACGCTCAATTTTGACATACTTGGGACGATCAGGGTTCTCCGCAGTCGCAACAGTGATTTCTTCCAAAAATCCGACGATGCGCTGCATACCGGGAATGTTAATTTTGTCCCAATCATCAGAGGGACGATGATAGTCACTATGTGTACCTGTAAAGAGGTGTAACACAGGGATTTGTTTCCCGTAAAAGGAGCTATGATCACTGGGGCCAAAACCCTCCGGTTTCAGTGAGAGTTTTAAATCATATTCTTTAGCTGTTTCTTCGACCAATTTATTCCAGCGGGGTGCTGTTCCTGTCCCAAACACAGTGAGTTTATCTTTAGTCAATCGTCCTACCATGTCCATATTGAGCATTGCGACTGTGTTTTTGATCTCAAACGTCGGATTTTTAACATAGTGGGCAGATCCAATGAGTCCCCGTTCTTCTCCTGTGAATGCAATAAATACGAGTCGGCGAGGTAATGGTGTCTTTCGAGCTCCCAGTCTACGAGCGAGTTCAATCAGTGCAACTGTTCCGGATGCGTTGTCATCGGCACCATTATGCACGTCAGTCGAACCGGGAGCTAATGAACCTTCGCCTCCATAACCCACATGATCATAGTGGGCACCAATCACGACAGTTTCATCTGCAAACGGTCCTTTTCCTTCCAGGACACCAATTACGTTTTTGACTTCCGTACGAATTTGCTCAACTCGAATTTCCCCTTTTGCTTTCCATTGAGGTAAGGCAAAGCTTTCAGGTTTCAGATCGGCATCGATTTTGGTTTCTAGTGCTTGGAGTGTGGGTTTACCAGCGTCTTCGAGAAGTTGATTGCATGTTTCGATTGTGATGTGCGCAATCGGAATCGAACGACCGTCTCCACTACCAGCGTACCCGAATTTCATCAACACATCGAAAGCGCCGATTTTCAATCGCTTGCGTGCATGCTGAACTTCATGAAGTGATTTTTTTAACTCACGGTCAGTTTCCGCTTTTTTGTCTTTGCTTGACTTTTCCCAGTTTTCCGTGGCAGTGATGAGTTCTTCTATGGCGTCCTCTTCAAGTTCCTGCGCTTCCTTTTTGTTTTCCTGAGTCGAATAAGGGTCGTTCACAAATAAAATTGCTTTGGCACCTTTTCCAAAAGCCGTGCTGACTTTATATCGTAGCGCCGCGTAGCGGGAGATCCCATGTGCGCCAGCAAAGGGGCTTTTTTTATCGCCCTGTTGTGGAGTTCGTCTCAAGATGATGGCGACTTTGTCTTTGACATCAATGCCTGCATAGTCGCTGTACTTTACATCTTTTGCATCGATCCCATATCCACAAAAGACAAGCTCTGCATCAAATTTCCCTGAGCCTCCAAAGGAGCAGGAACGAAAATTTTTGTCATAAACAAGAGGAACTGTTTTCCCATCAGGTCCTACTAATTCCAGTTCGTTCACAGGTCCCAGTTTGCTGCCGGTGTTGATCGTAAATTTCTGAAACGCACTATTATTGACTGATTGCACATTCAGTCCAGCAGCTTTGAATTCTTTCTCAATATAATCGGCAGCGAGGTTGATTCCCCGAGTCTTAACACCACGTCCTTCCAATTCGTCAGAAGCCAGATATTTGATTGCATCCAGCATTCGCTGATTGCCTTCTGAATTCAGGCTTGATTTGATATCAGGCTTGGCAGTTTTGGCTGGCGTTTCTCCTTGAACCAATGCAGGACTTTGCAACAGCCCTATAAGCCCCATTAAGGCTGGCAAATAGATTCCCGCAAAAAATCTTTTAGATACGATGTTTGTTTTCAAAACAGACATAAAGCCTCTTTCTCTATCATTTGCCTGTTAAAGGTTGGTTTATTATCACTACGAAAAGTAACAGAAACGTGTTGGAATTCTCACTCACATCAATATCACGTTTCATGAGAGATTTGTCTCTATTTTCGCATTTGCAATGCTGAATGGAAGTCAGGTTCTCAAGATTAATTGAAAATCGTGACTGTTCGCAACTCTTTTTTGAGGTTGATTTTACGTGGAACTGGCTTGAACTGGCGAATTGATACCGGAGAAGGTAGAGTTTGATGTTTTAGACGAAAATACGATTCCCCCGCTTATTAATGGGACAATCAATGGATCTTCCCGCCAATGCACTAATTGAATGTGGACTGACTTCTGACGAAGCACAGAGCTTTATAAATACGCTCAATGACATTTCCGTTAAGGAAGATGATGAAATATGGCATCAACTGATTACGCGAGTGCTGACACCAGAGATTCCATTTTCTGTTCATCGTTTCTTATATCAGCAGGTATTTCAAAAGCGGATTGAACGAGGAATTCCAGCGCCTGCATGGTTTCCGAAAGATCCGGAATTATCCCATTCTCATCTGGCACAGTGGCTGCGTGATTTGAATTTGAACAGCATGGAGGAATTACACAATTGGTCGATTCAGGACCGAGATGCATTTACCCAGAAACTGATCGAATCACTCCACATACAATTTATACAACAGCCAGAACAAATCATGAATCTGGCTGCAGGTGTCGAGAACGTCGAGTGGCTGACTGAAGCGAAGTTGAATATTGTCGAAAGCTGTTTCAGGGAGAAGTCGGAGCAGGCAGCGATTGTTTTTCAGCGGGGGAATCATGAAATACAACAACTCAGCTATCAAAAATTGAAAAACCTTACTGCACAGGTAGCCAATGGCCTCAAAGAAGCCGGAGTCAATCCAGGAGAACGAGTGGCGGTGATGATGCCGATGTCGCCTGAATCGGTTGCAATATTTTTAGGAAGCATCGCAGCCGGTTGTGTTGTCGTGACAATTGCTGACAGCTTTTCGTCCGATGAAATGGAGGTGCGGCTTAAGATCACTGAGCCTTCACTTATCTTTATGCAAGATGTCATATCTCGGAACGGTAAAAAATTACCACTCTATTCTAAGTTAGGTCATGACAGAGAATTACCAGCAATTGTGCTGCCCGAGGGAGAGTCTCTTCAGATTCCTCTGAGTTCAGGTGATCGGCATTGGGTCGACTTTTTGTCCAATGACACAGAATTATCTTATATTGCACGAAATCCGCATGACGAGACAACGATTCTATTTTCTTCAGGTACAACAGGAAGTCCGAAAGGGATTCCCTGGGATCAAACCACGCCGATCAAGTCTGCGGGAGATGGATTTCTGCATCATAATATTCATCCTGGAGATGTCGTATGCTGGCCTACGAATCTGGGTTGGATGATGGGGCCTTGGCTAGTCTATGCTTCGTTGATTAATGATGCCACGATTGCTCTGACTGATGCGGTTCCAACGAGTCGACATTTTTGCGAATTTGTCCAAACTGCAAATGTGACTATGTTAGGGTTGGTTCCCAGTATCGTTTCTGCCTGGCGTAATCAAGATTGTGTAGCAGGCCTTGATTGGTCACAGATTCAAGTTTTTAGTTCAACGGGAGAATGTTCTAATCCCGATGATATGTTGTGGTTGATGTCCCGCGCTGGTTATCGTCCCGTAATTGAATATTGTGGCGGTACAGAGACGGGAGGTGGATATATTACTGGTACGGTTTTGAAACCAAATGTGCCCGGTCTATTCTCATGTCCTGCCGTCGGTTTCTCCTGGTTACTTTTGGATGAAGGCGGGCATGAAAATATGAATGGTGAAGTCTTTTTCGAACCTCCTGTCATTGGATTGTCAACCCGTCTCATTAATCGAGATCATCATGAGGTCTACTTCACCGATGTCTCTCCCGGGCCCAATGGGCAAGTTCTCAGGCGACATGGTGATCAGATTGAAACGCTACGCGGTGGTTATTATCGGGCGCAAGGACGCATTGACGATGC
>JAJDEK010000442.1 GCA_029259875.1 Planctomycetaceae bacterium | reverse complement strand
TGTGCGGGTTCTACAGCAGGAGGCATAAAAGTCATTCGATTTGTGCTGTTCGCCAAAATCATCTGGCTCGAAATCGAAAAATCATTCCGTCCGAATGTTATTCGCCCTGTGCGTATTGGAACAACCAACATTGAGCAAGGAGTCCGACACGATGTCACCGTTTATTTCAGTCTGGTATTAGTCATTTTTATATTCAGTAGTCTACTGCTGACCGCAATCGAGCCTAATACGGAATGGCGGATGAATAAACCTGAAAAGTTGATCGATTGTACCAGTGCGGTTGTCGCGACCTTGAATAATATCGGCCCAGGAGTCGGAGAATTGGGCCCCACAGAAAATTATGCCGACTTTACTCTGGCGGGAAAATTGCTTTTGACGATTCTTATGTTACTCGGCAGACTGGAATTGTTTGCCATTCTGGTATTGTTTGTTCCTGCCTTCTGGAAACATCATTAACATAGGCATAAAAAAAGAGCACGGTGTAAACACGTGCTCTATGAGTTGGATTTGATTAAAATTTTCTAATCAAAGCTTTTCTGGCTTTTGGCCCGTTTTATATTTTTTAGGTCCGGTACCAGAATTATTCGGAGAATAGTTCCCCACGATATCCGTCTTGGCACCTTGTTGAGGAATTTTGTCATCCATTCCCAGTGCCCACAAAATTCCATTGATAGACAGCTTTCGTACGTTCGAATCGTTGAAATCAAATGGGTGTGCTGTAGTTGTAAAGAACACTCGTCCTTTCGTTCCATCTGCCCCTTCATATGTCTTCGTCCACGCCACGGGGTTGGTCATCGGAAACTTCTTAAGGTTTCCCTTCTTCTCATGATTTGATTTTAATGAGTGTCCTGTCAAAAGCGGTTGGCTATCGCCAGCCAATTTATGACCATCACTGCCACCATGAACGTGATATAGCCAAGAATAGGCTTTATACGGTTTTACTCCTCGTAAAATTGGATGATTTTTGGCCGTATCATCAATGGTCACTTTGGTCAGATGCTCGTGTCCATCACCGAAGTGACCATGATGGGTAATCCATCTTTGTCCAACTAGATCAGCAATTTTTTTATTATTCCAATCTTTATAAGGACTCTTTGGATCCCGGAACAGAAACGCATGCGTCGCGGTACGAAAGCCGACGACAGGCTTTCCTGATTTCACATAGTTCAAAAAATATTGAAACTGTTCAGGAGGTAGATCACGAAATCGAGTATATAACACCATCAAGTCAGCATCTTCGAGTGCTTCCAATCCACTGATCGATTTTTGATTTCCCGGCGCAATATTGCCATCTTGATCGAGTGAATAACATATCGTGACATCGAAGCCATAATCCCGCTTCAAAATCTTTGCCAGCATAGGCATCGATTCTTCGGACCGGTATTCATCATCACCGGTCACAAAAACCACATGGGGTTTCTCACCCGCTTGTGTCTCTGCCATAAATGTTGAACCCAACATTATTGAAGAAAAACAGATCAAGAGAAAAGAAAACGGTTTCATGAATACTCCTGCCAACGCTGAGGGCTACTATATATGTGAAGTATAACAACTTACTTCGGTTCGGCCTCTATCGTATCGGATCAGGGGACCCTAAATCAATTGTTGAACGGGAGAACTCTTGACCTTGCCCTTCAGATTTTGCATGCTGGACACTATAAAGTCTTTCGATTTTAGTTAGAAATCCCCCTTTTACTTTTTTTTGAGTTAGCAAGCAGCATGAAGAGCAACATCCTCAGAACATCCCTGATTTTCTGTTTCACCCTAGCAATCGCATTTTCTTTCAAAACAAATCTCAACGCAGAAAAACCGAAGAATCTTCCTGACGTTTCTACGCAACACATTCACCTACGAGGGAATTATCTAAATAGTAAGCAGAAATTTGAAGCAGACAAAACCGGCCATGTCGCTTTTCTGGGTGGTTCCATTACAGAAATGAACGGATACCGCCCGATGGTTTGCCAATTTCTGGAGAAGACGTTTCCTAAAACAAAATTCCAATTTACGAATGCTGGTATCTCATCAACTTGTTCGAACACCGGCGCCTTTCGCACTAAGCGTGATGTACTGAGCCAAGGACCCGTTGATCTATTTTTTGTAGAGTTCGCCGTTAATGATGACCAGGATGCGGGCCATTCTGCAACTGCAGCCGTGCGAGGTATGGAAGGCGTGATCGCACAAATTCGCCGTCACAATCCGCATGCAGATATTGTGATGGTACACTTTGTGAATCCTTCGATGCTGGAGACGATTCAGCAGAAAAAAAGACCGCTCTCCAGTTCCAGCCACGAACGTGTTGCCGAGCATTATCAAATTTCAACCATTGATTTGGCAAGTGAAGTTACCCGACTCATTGATGCAAATCAATTGACCTGGAAGCAGTTTGGAGGGACTCATCCTGCACCGTTCGGAAACGCCATCTGTGCTACGATGATTGAAAAGTTGCTCACTCAAGCTTGGCAGGAAAAGGGCCAACGCACCAAACACGCTTCTCCCAAAGGACCGCTCGATCCATTTAGTTTTCGAAATGGTCGTCTGATTAATGTCAAAAATGCGAAGCTAAAATCGGGATGGACAATTGAAGTTCCCGAGTGGAATTCCATCCCTGGAAGTAAACGTAGTCGTTTCACGAGTATTCCCATGTTATCAGCCACAAAGGCAGGTTCTGAAATGGAACTTGCTTTTGAAGGGACAGCACTGGGCGTCTATGTTGTCGCCGGTCCCGATGCAGGTATTCTGGAAGTGAGTATTGATGGTGGTCCCTTTCAACCTTTCGATCTATATCACAACTATAGTAAAGGCCTGCACTACCCACGCTCCGTTGTTTTTGATAGCCAGTTAAAGCCGGGCAAGCACCATGCCAAGATCAGGCTGAGTGAGAAGTCATCCAGTAAAGGGCATGCCGCCCGGATCATGTCTTTTGTTGGCAATTGAAAGAACCGAGTGATCAATTATTGCAAGCCACCCTTTAGATGATCCGCACTAAAAGAAATCGAGCCGAACGTCAAACAGCTTTTGTCGGTCACCTCGATTTTGAAAATCGTCCAACATCGCTTTCATATCCGGACGGAGGAAATCGTTAAACTTTCGCTTTCCACCGATACGAACTTCGAGACGTTTTTCATAATCAACAAGCTCCGGAGAAAGCCACAATGTGACAATCTTTCCTCCAGATCTAACATAAATGACATTGCCTACTTTGATACTGACATTCAAAGTAACCGGCTTAGCCCGAATCCGTTGATTTCCGTTTACGCTTTTGGGTCGCAAGATTTGAACAGGAAATTTTTCGGTGCGTGCCCAATAAAAACGATTATCGCTTGGACGTAGGATTTTCTCTTCGATTTCTTTCGGATATTTAAATCGCTGTTGCAGGTCCATCCAGTTAAACAGGTTATGAATTTCTTCATAATAGCTCTCATAACCCCGCCCTTTATACTCGGCATAAATCACATCAAAACCGTACCGCATCATGCGATTGACCACGAGAGAATTATGCGCCAGCGTATCACGGTCAAGTTCTCCCCCCACAATGTACCAAGGCAAATGCTTTGCGTTTTTCCAGTAATGCAAATTAAAGGCACTGGTTTTGCCCGCGATAGGAATCACACCTGCAAACAGACTAGGATGAGACATGCCAATATCAAAGGCCGCATCAGCACCCGTGCCATGTCCTGCAAGAAATACACGATCAGAATCGACACTGAAACGCTTGCGAGCATCCCGTATTGATTGAATCACTGCATAGTGCGCTGTCACATTGTCATGATAGTCCTTTTGACCTTTCTGCAAATATTCGGGAGAAATCACGATGTAACCCCGACGTTGTGATTGACCAGGACCGTTTTTAAACCGACCCCACCAGTTTAGCTCTGATTTGGCTGTCCGCTGAAAGGGACGCAACGCGACAATCATCGGGTAGGTATGATGAGGGTTATATTCGATTGGTAACAAAACCGAATACGAAACTGGAACTTCTGCATTTGGGTCGGTCACTTGAATAGGAAATGCCTGATCGTTGTCACGCACAGGAGCATCCAAAACAGGGGGCAAGAGAGGAATCATTTGCTTCACAACTGCGGTAGAGATGCCTTCCAGCTTTTTGAGAGTCTCCAGCATTGACTCTTTCTGCTTTTCCTCTTCGCTACGCAAGTAGTCGAGTACTTGTGCACGCGCGATCCACAAATTCAAAGCAGTATCCAAATCGGTGACAACGTTAGCAGCACCGACAATCCAGCCCGAATAAGCAATCGCTAATTTTTCCCGTGCAGAGAGAGAATCATCGCTCTCAAGATTGAGGAAAGCAGAGAGCCTCTCTACAGACTCGAAATTGAGTTGAGTGATCACTTCTCGGCGATAGGCTTGCAACAAATTTTTTGTTGTGGGATCTTTGACTTCAGCTTCCAATTCTCCCAATCGAAATTTGGCTTTCTCGATTTGCTCATGACCTTTCAGATATTCTTCTTCAACTTCTCGAATCTGTCTGAGAATGGATTGGCTCACATTGTTCGTGGGAAATTTTGTAATTGCCACTTGTGCTAAACGATGCTGACCTGCTGTGCGACGCTGCTTGAGTTCATCTAGTAGTTGTTGACTATGTAACGAACGTAAATCTTTCACATACGTAGCGATTTTCTCTTTGTACTCTGGAAAGTCTCTCTCGATGTCATCAAATGCTTCCGCTGCTTGAATATACAATCCTGCCTGAATGTAAAACCTCGCAACAGCAATTCGATCGTTTGGATTGAGAGAGTCAATCGTACGATTTAGCATCGCTTTGAGAATTTCGTCTTTCACAGAAGTGGTTCGGAGCCCCAACTCCCATTGATGCTTCAAACCAATCACTTTGAGATAATGCGGCGTGATTTCTGTGACTCCCTGTAACAATGGCAGTTGCCCTTTGTTCGTTTTGAGAGTGACAGTACGACGGCCAAATTGATCAAAATCAGTGACATCAATGTATGACCCCACTTGTTTCAACATGTGTTGGCGCCCCCTTGTCTGTTGTTTCATTTGAAACGTTTCCAGTAGGGAAAGATCTTGGTCATTGTTTAAGCGTACGACCAACCTGCGCGGCACAAAATAGCGAATGATTCCATTATCAATCATGAGAATCGGAGCCGCGGGATCCGGGTCATTAGGCCCTTTGCCTTGAATTTTGGCAGCCAACGCATCAGTCAGGCCTAAAATCGGAGCCAGCTCACCGCGAATGATGGTGCCATGCTTCAGCTCCACTTCACCCGCACGAACATCTCCAACGAGAGATACACCTTGCCCGACTAAGAGCAAATATGCCAGAAGAGTGACGCTTGCGCTTTTCAAACGAAAATTCACACGGCTAGTGCGGGAAACAGATTCAGGAAATATTCGTTCAGTCATACTGAATTCATCGTCAAACAGACTGTCGGAATGTGAGAAATAAATAATACCATAAACTATTTACGTCTCCAGGAACCGAACATTGATAAATTTTCAGGATAAATTCAATTTTACGGCGATCCAGCGCCACAATTCCGGAATAAACAGATAACCGAGGTAACATATTCCGGCTATGATTCCCAGATAAATGATCAGTGTAATCCAGCCCCATGTGCCTTCAGCCAAATTTTTGAAGAATCGCCGACGATCTCTGCGATCATAATCACGGCTGATTTCTTTAATCTTATCCCCCATATTCATCGCACGCGCATCTGCTTTATCTTTAATCGTACGGACCTGCATCACAGAATCGAATTCAGGACACTGTGCGAGTGAAATGAACTGACCGTCTGCTGTGCGTTTGACTTTTGCTCCGGTGTTAATGACTCCGGCTTTCACTCCCTGTTTTATCTGTGCTACCGTCATTTTACTGACCATTGTCTTTCCAGCAGCATTCATATGCTGAATAAACCAGATGCGCTTCTCAACAACTTCTTTATTTTTACTCGAAGCCCCCCGCTCGGCGTCTTTGGCAGATGAGATTTCATGTCCGCTACTACGTTTAGGAGGTGCACTAGAAGATGCCGCTCCTTTGCGACGGACACGCGAGACGTTGGCAGTTTCTGCAGAACCAATAAAACTGAGCGTCGAAGATTCGAGCTCCATATCTTCCAGTAAAGCCATGATCTCGGCACAACTCTTAAACCGGTGATCCGGATTTTTTGCCATCATCTTTTCGATGAGTAAATCTAGCTTTTCGGGTACTTCCGGATTGAGTTTCCGAACAGATTCAAATTTCCCTGACTCCTTGTTCATAATGAGTTCCAGCGCCGAGTCGCCGCCAAAGGGAAACTTGCCTGTCAGAAAGTGATAAAAAGTCCCCCCTAGTGCATAAATATCGGTCCGATAATCGACGTGTTTGGCATTCCGTGCTTGCTCGGGGGGCATATAAAGGGGAGTCCCTAATCCCGTACCACTTTGCGTCATGGAGTTATCTTCATCGACGGCTTTGGCCAACCCCAAGTCGGCCACTTTTACGACTCCCTTACTCGTAACCAGAATATTATCCGGTTTAATGTCTCGGTGAATCAGCTTCGATTCATGGGCATGCGACAGAGCATCCAAGCAGGCAAGAATAATAAGCGTTGCATCACCCACTGAAAGTTTTTTTAGCTCATTCATCCAATCTTGCATACTTTTGCCATCGACATATTCAATGGCAACATAGTGGAAACCGTGATCTTCGCCAACGGCATAACAGCGAACCACATTGGGGTGATCCAGCTTTGCCATCGCTTTGGCTTCACGATAAAAACGTTCCACAAATTTTGGATCGTTGGCAATTTTTTTCTTCAGTGTTTTGATTGCCACTTTTCGATCCAGGCTTTCCTGTTCTGCCAGATAGACATCGCCCATGCCTCCGGCTCCCAGCTTGCGCTTTAGCCTGAATTCCCCCAAATGAGTGATCTTGTTCGAGGAAGAAGCCCCTTTTTGAGGTGAAGTTTCTGATGAAGACATCGACCCATTCTCCTAAAAACTCGCAGAGAAAAAACTATGAATAAATAAGGAATAACTACAGCTATCTCTGAATCGTACAGGAAAATGACATGAAGAAATCACGCATGGAAAATATTGATACGGTGCCTCTCCCAACCAGACCTGCATCACCCAGTATAAACAGAAAAAGGGTGAATAGCCATAATTTCCTGCGAAACCAAGGCAGAATTCGCGTTGGTTACCAGGTACATTCATTCCCTGTCAGCATTCGAAATGCGTCAAAGTATTTTTCACGTGTTTTCGACACAATTTCTTCAGGAAGTTCAGGAGGCGGGCTGTTTTTGTCCCACGTTGTGGACTCGAGCCAATCGCGCACAAATTGTTTGTCCAGGGAAGGCTGAGGACCTCCGGGTTGGTAAAGTTCAGCGGGCCAGAAACGTGAACTGTCGGGAGTTAAAACTTCATCAATCAGAATCAGTTCTCCCTCAAGTAGACCAAATTCAAATTTCGTATCGGCCAGAATAATTCCCTGCTTGCGCGCGTACTCTGATCCTTGTTGATAAATCTGAATGCTGAGATCACGTAACTGCTCTGCCAACTCTTGACCGACGCCCGCACACATCGTCTCAAAGGAAACATTCTCGTCGTGGCCTGTTTCCGCTTTTGTTGCCGGCGTGAACAATGGCTGAGGAAGTGGATCACTTTGTTGTAGCCCCGTTGGAAGTTCAATTCCACAAACAGCTCCCGTTTCAAGATAATCCTTCCATCCAGAACCGGAAAGATAACCGCGGACCACACACTCAAAAGGAACCACTTCCGTTTTTTTCACCACCATACATCGACCGCTGAGCACATCTAGGTCGGCATTATCTGGAAGCGGTAAGTCAGCAGGATTCATGCTTAGTAAATGATTGGAAATTTCCGTAAAACGTTCAAACCAAAAACGGCTAATTTGGGTTAAGACCCGCCCTTTATCTGGAATTCCAGGACACAAAATCCAGTCAAACGCACTGATTCGGTCTGTCGCCACAAACAAGAGTCGATCCCCAAAGTCGTATACATCACGTACTTTTCCCCGCTTGACGGGGATGCCCGGAAGTGAACTTTCGATAAGAGAATTTGAAGTCATAAACCGTGATCACCATGATTAAAACCCAATGAATTTACACACAGGAAGTGTAGCGAGAACAAGCAATCTAAACAATTGACGACAAATCATAACCCATAAATCCCGCACAAAATGAGTGATCGTCAGTTTCCTGAGTACTTGATCTTCTCTCGCTCTTCAATGTACATACATACGAGTCTACACTTGCCTGTAGCCTCTCAGACGTGATAATGAATTATGAGGCCAGTAGTTAACATCATCCTTGAAAAATCAGATAACGATTGCGACCCGTTTTATGGGCAACTTGCGTTTTTTAATTGCACCTTCTCAAGTACCTGAAGACTGGTCTGATCTTCATCGTGCCTATCTGAACGCTGTTGACGGACGTGTGTTTCCTACACGCGTTGAGGTCGATGGAAATCTTCTGACTTTTCGCCGTCAAACATCACAAAGCTGCAAACTCAACATCGTCTGGAATATTAACAACTTTGGACGACCTGTGATTAGAACTGCTTCATTACCAGAGCGGGAAGAACCATATGTTCTGCTACTGGAATTAGCGCGCGGTAAAATTTCTACTCTGAAAGATCAACTCAGTGCGTGGCAAATTGCGGGCCTGAATATTCCCGATGCACTGTGGACTTTACACAATGAAGCATTCTCTGCATTTGCGCAGGCAGCCGTGGCCCAAGATAATTTGGAGGAGTGCTCAAAGCTGGCAGGTGTCGCATTGCAGAAAGCACATGCTGCTGCAGAAATGCTCACTCAACTCTATGCGAGACAGCGATTGAGTATTCTCCATCAGCGATCTCAGGCGATGAAACTTCCTGTTTCACTTGGTTGTAATCTGGGTGAGTTTATTCCTGACTCGCAGGAAAGCCAGCTAATCTGCCAGGCTTTTGATGCCGTCAACACCGATTTGATAAACTGGAAACAGATCGAACCATTTGAAGGAGATCAAAACTGGGATTTATGTGACCAACAGGTTGACTGGTGTGAAAAAAATCATTTACTCATCCGCGGAGGATGTTTACTGGATTTCGCCCCGCATGGATTACCGGACTGGCTTGAGTCCTGGAAGCTGGACATGGTCAACTTCCAAAGCATTATTTCACATTTCATTGAAACTGCGATCACTCGCTATTCCGGAAGCATTCGAATCTGGACACTGGTTTCCTCAATGAATACTGGCGGAGTCTTCGGATTAAACGAAGAAACCCGCCTGACATTAACAGCACGAGCTATTGAAGTTGCTAAACAAACTGATGATTCAATTCAATGCTTCATCAGGGTGGAACAACCATGGGGTGATTATCTATCCAAAGGTCAGCATCAGTTATCACCGATGCAATTTGTTGATGCCATTGATCGGCTGGGAGTCGGTCTTTCCGGAATCGATTTGGAATTCAGTATCGGTTACCACCCTAACGGCTCTCATCATCATGATTTGCTGGATATCTCCAAGCTGATTGATAAATGGAGCGTGCTGAATCTACCATTGCATATCACATTGGCATTTCCCAGTGATGATACAGTCGAGCACGACAGCAATCCTGGCATGTCAAAAGTGCAGACAAACCAGTGGAAAACGAACTGGTGCGAAGCGGCACAGGCAGAATGGATTGACTTATACTTGCCTTTACTCCTGGCTAAACCCGCTGTTACAGGAGTGTTTTGGTCCCGCTTTCGAGATCAAGATGCACGACGATTTCCACACTCTGGTCTCATCAATCACGAAGGGCAGGCCAAGCCGGCTCTGAAAACGATTACCAAATATCACAAACAATATTGGCGATCCTGATTTCGTGCTTTTTCGCAAATTAGCGCTTCTGCTCTCTGTCGAATATTCTCGTCTTACTTGCTACTATGCTCTTACATGAGAAATGGTTGAACCAAATTCGCATGTGTTTTTAGGACGTTTTAATTCTGTAATTAGTAACGGACTACACTGTTCCGTTATTTTCCTCTTCTTGAAGGATTCCCTAATGGCTACTGAAAGCAATGTGCCAGAAGTTGGCAAGCGAGCCCCTGCTTTTAATCTTCCTGCTTACCCTGAAGGAAAAATTCGATTGAGCCAGTACAAAGATGAAAAGAATGTGCTGCTCTATTTTTACCCCAAAGACAATACACCAGGGTGCACTACCGAGTCCTGTGAGTTCAGGAATCAGTCTTCCACATTCGAACGAAATGACACTGTCATTCTGGGAATCAGTCCGGACTCTGTCGCCTCGCATGAAAAATTTGCGACAAAGTTCGAATTGCCGTTTATTCTTTTAGCAGATGAGAACCACGAAATTGCTGAGAAATATGGCGTCTGGGTTGAAAAAATGAATTACGGCAAAAAATATATGGGAATCCAGCGTTCCACTTTTTTAATTAACAAGGCAGGCAAGATCGCCGCTGTTTGGCCCAAAGTCAAGGTAAATGGACATGTTGCCGAAGTCGCAGAAGCTCTGAATGATTTAGATTAAACTCGTTTTCATACAGCGCAGTAATAATAGAAACCATCACGAATGGCTGGTTTAACCAGCCATTCGGCGTTCCTCTGTTGGAAACTGAATAAACGGTCCGACAGCTCCTTGTTGACTTCCATCCCATTCATGGCAGTTGACTGCTTCAAGTACTTGCTCTGCAACTTGCATGGCTTCCAATGCCTGCGCACCGCCCACCAAAGGTTCTGAGTTGGACTGAATGGCTTCAACAAAACTAGTCAATTCCGCAGTCAACGCATCTGCCGATGAAACATCAGGTGAATCCACCTTTAAAAAAGTGCCAAACACATCCTGTTTCAAAGCTTCAATATTTGCCCCTGCTTTACGCGCGCGTTCGAGTGGAGGTGTTCCATACAAGAGTGTTTCTGAAGGTCGATACGAAGTCACTTCCCGGCTCGTGAAATCGACGTTAACACAACCAGAGGCACCCCAAATTTGCATCGTCCGCTTAGCGGAAGGACAAATTCGGCTGGCAGTCAGATCTGCAATGCAACCATTTTGAAAACGTAAGCGCGCCTGAACTGCATCTTCGTGTTCTCCCATCACAGAAACACCAAAGGCTTCTACGTCACGAACTGGAGAGTTCACCAGAGAAAGCACTAAATCAATATCGTGAATGAGTAAGTCATGAATCACACCAATATCCGTTGATCGAAATGTGTAAGGACTAACTCGTTCGCTTCGGATAAATCGTGGATTCGAACAACGTTCAAACGCAGCCTGTGTTGCTGGATTAAACCGTTCTACATGGCCTATTTGGAGCAGTGTATTATGAGCATCGGCAATTCGCACCAATTCTTCCGCTTCCTGAAGATTACAGGCAATTGGTTTTTCCACGAGAACTGGAATCTTACGAGATAAAAACTCACTCGCAACAGCCAAATGAGCGTGCGTGGGAACAGCCAGTGAAACAGCATCGGCTTCCTGAAATAAGTCGCGATAGTCAGAAACCCATCGACTGTCATTCTGCTCGGCAATTGCCTGACCTTGATCCGGATTGGTATCTGCGACAGCAAATAGATTCACGCCTTCGATGCCAGCCAAAATTCTGGCGTGATGGCGGCCTAAGGCTCCTACCCCGACTACGGCTACATTCAATAAACTCATGCTGCTCTCCGTGTTGAATTCTGATCGTTTTCATCAGGTGTCAATTGGGCGTTCCGAGCCGCTTCTTCACGACCTCGGCCGGCTTTACTGCCTTTAATGCCTTCAAAATGTTCAAATAGCGTGTTCAATGCGAAGGGAATTACACCTTCTAATTCCTGGCTGAAAATTTCTCGCACTTCATCCAGTTTTTTGTGTTTTCGATAAATCAATCGGTGAGCTCTGCGAACTGCTGCAACAGAATTTTCTGAAATACCCGCGCGCTGCATACCCACAATATTGACTGTACGGATCCGGAATTCATCCGCACCTGTGCAAATCATGAATGGAGGCACATCGACAGTCGTCCGTGATGCTCCTGTAATAAAGGCAAGTGTTCCTACAGTACAAAATTGATGCACGACCGTATTTCCTGAAATAATCGCCCGATCATGCACATGCACATGACCGCCGATTAGCACTCCATTCACCAGAGTAACGTCATCGAAAACGTGACAATTATGCGCCACGTGGGCATTACAAAGAAACGTATTCCGGTTTCCAATCCGAGTGCAGTGATTCTCCTTCTCCGCACCTCGATGTACGGTGCAACCTTCCCGAAATAGGTTATCATCGCCAATTTCAACTCTTGTTGGTGCGCCCGAATATCCTGCATCCTGCGGTTCTGTGCCAATCACAGACGTTGGAAAAAAACGATTTCTCTCACCGATGGTTGTATGGCCTGTAATGGAAACATGACTGTCTAAGACAGATCCATTTCCGATTCTCACATCAGGACCAACGTGACAAAATGGCCCGATTGAAACATCTTCTCCTATTTCTGCTTTAGGATCGACGTAGGAAAGATTTGAAATATTTGTCGACATGTCCGACATCCTAAAAAGTCTGCAGTCTATGACCTGCCAGAACGTGAATAAAAGGCTGCCAAAATGCAACCGGAAATTGTAACTTTAAGCAACCTTCCAGGCTGCTTCCGATGAAATTGAGCGATGAGTAGATTTTATTTTTTTGATCAACTCACGATTCAAAGCATGTCCCGACTGATTCGCACTGAAATAACCATACAAGTCGCAACCAATCAAAGCAAAATCACCCAAACAATCTAATATTTTGTGGCGAACGCATTCATCTAATGTTCTTAATTCATTATCAACGACACCCTGTTTTCCAAGGACCAGCAAATCTTCCGCTGAAAGGCGTAATCCATATCCCAGGCTACGCATCGCTTCGACTTCGTCTTCCAAAACAAAAGTCCTCGAAAATGCCAACTGTTTCATCCAGGTTTCAGGATTGATTTCCAACGTCAGGCACTGAGGTGCAATCGGCGAATCATCACCATAATTCAGATAGTAACCAACGGCTAACACCGAACGATTTAAAGGCTTGGCTTGAATGAAACTTCCCGAACTGTCTTCTACGGAGACGGGTTGTTCGATGCAAATCAATTCCCGTTGAAATGGTTGTTCGACGATACCTGCTTCCAGCAATTCAAGCGACAATTCCTGCGATGAACCATCAAAGCAGGGTGCTTCTGGAGCATTAATTTCGACGCGGCAGTTATCAATACGTAATCCCGCCAGTGCGGCCATTACGTGCTCGATCATTTCGACCGATGCCCCTTGGAATTCAATCGCTGTCCGCCTCTGCTTGAAAACGGCGTATTCGATCAGTGCAGGAATCGGCTTTGACCCCGCCAGATCCGTTCGAACAAACTGAATTCCATGATTTTCCGGAGCCGGACAGAAGCGAATCTTTACATCGGCATTAGTAAAAATTCCAATTCCGGTACATTCTAATGATCTGGCTAGCGTTCTCTGATTCCGAGTCTGCATTGCCTACTCCTTCGATGGCGCGAACCAACATGACGCCAAGAAAAAATCGCAAAAAGGATGTAGGCAGGATTAACACCTGCGCTACATCCAATGGGAGTGGTACATAGTAAAGGAATTATTACTGCTTTGTACCTGTTGTAGGCCGACTTGTTGAACGAGCAGGTGCGTTACCTGAAGGTGATGACTTGGGCTTGTAGCTTCGGTTGAGGTAATCCAAAACAGAAAGCGTAATGTCATCATCAACACGGTGAAAAACAACCTGGCGATTCATGCCTTGAATCAGTTTCTTTGGATCATCGGTATCGAGATCTTCCCGGTTAAATCGCATGATCAAAGTATAATTGTAGATTTTGGCATACTTCTTGACGGTGTCTGTCACTTCCATATAAATGGTGTGATAGATGCGAGATTCTTTACGCAGGAAGTCACGTTGAGCGACTTTGCGAAACGCTTCGAAATCAGAGGCGGCCTGAGCCAACTGCTTCTCACGAGCTAAATACTCAGGGCTCCCCTGTTTGAAATCCTGCATCTCTTTTTGCACACCTTGAATTTGCTCGGCCATTGCTTTGGCTTTGCCATCACTTTGCTGGATCTCTGTTTTTAACTCTTCACGCAATGCGGTAAATTTCTCATAGTGTTTGAACACATGAGCCATATCAATCAGGCCTACTTTGTGTTCTGCTGATGATTTTGCATTGCCTGTTGCGGCGGTGCCTTGTGCAGACGCTGTTTCTGAGAAACAGGCAAAACAACCGACAATAGCAATCGCTGTAACGGAACATAATAATTTTTTCACGACCGAAGCACTCCTTTGCAGAATGGACCACTCTCCGTAGTGGTAATCAAACGAACGAAAATATTTTCTTGATTTGGTGACGAAAGTGAACCCAGCCTCTGGATAACAGTTTCGAGATCAATCTCAGGGAAATGTTGTCTTAACCTTAACTGGCACAACTGATATTCTGTCATAGAATCGAGCTGACCATACGTAGGAGGACGATAATTTTGCATAGTTTGGATTTTACGTCAATACGAAAAAGTCCGCTTTCTCATTCCTTTTGCACAACACCATTTATAATCATGCATAAAAATTGATTTGAGCGATTTTCCGGCATATTCTGCTGATTATAAAAAGTGTTTTTTCTGCTCAATCCATTTTTTGGTCTTGCCTTAATATTTCAAATCCATTATCAAACGCCCCTCTTTCAAAATCTCAAGCTCTACCTATTCCACACTTGAATCCATTTCCAAACGTGATTCAAAAGCAATTCTGATTACTCAATCACTCTCAATCACATCATTAATACTTTTCAAATGGGCTGTTTAAAAGTCAGCACGGAGGCTTATTCCATGTGTTCGCTAGACCGCTGGATCCTTACACCTTTATTAATAACAGGGCTACTATTGTGCCTTGCTGACGATACGTATGCCAAAAAACGTACATTCCCCTACGAAGCAATCATCAACGCTGATGAAGCTCTCGTAAGAAGTGGCAATGGACGTCGTTATTACCCTACGATCAAACTCAAAAGAGGTAGCCGCGTTACCGTTCATCGCCATGATCCTGGTGGCTGGTTCATGATTACCCCTCCACAAGGCAGTTTCAGTTGGATTCGAGCGGAACATATTGAAAAAATTGGTCCCCGTCGAGGTCGTGTCACAGACAATGGTGTCGTTGTTCGCGTTGGAAGTGCTTTTAATGAATCACGCGATGTTGAACAGATTCGTCTCTCAAAAAACGACGAGGTCACAATTCTGGGGAGTAAAAATATTCAAACAGAATTTGGCGCTGTGTTGATGCATCAGATCAAACCACCGGTTGGCGAATGGCGGTGGATGGAAGGCCATTTATTAGTTCCTACTAACCAATATCAACCCAGTAAAGGTGCTCCTGCCCCCCTCGATTCACCAATTGCAGGCACAGGCAATGATCCTTTTAGTCAGAACATTACTCAAAATAATGCTCCCACCCCCAAGCACGAGATGATCAAAACTCCCACTGATGGATCAGCACGTCGCAGTCTGCCTGAAGAAGGTCAGATTGCAGTTGCCAAGCAAGCGATCAAAAC
>JAJDEK010000441.1 GCA_029259875.1 Planctomycetaceae bacterium | reverse complement strand
AGGCATTGCTGTAATGACGATCCCTGAATTCACAATAAAAAAAGTATTATTCGTCAGCTTCAGATTACTAAAGGCATACCCCAAGGATTCGAAGCGAATCCCGGTTGCGGTCTCAGAAAAAATGGACTCTTTGATATGAGTCTCTTTCACTGTAGATGAAAAATGAAGTCCCGTTTGCATCGCGTTCAAACAACGCATATTGGACACAACAATCCCACTATTCGTCTCGCCTGTAAAATGGACACCAACGGCTTGTGGATTGCCTGCTTTGATTTTCAAGTTTTCCAGTAACAGCGGTTCATTTCCAAATCCGGTCACACCTTTTGCCAGGACGCCAGTAGATTGAAAGTCATTAATCTTCAAATTTTTCAACTGCGTTCCGACCAGATAATCATTTAACTGAATGGCTACTTTTTTGCCTTGTGCTTTGATCAGAAAGCCTTCGATTGTGAGACCTTCGATCCCCCGTAACTGAATGACCGGCTCAGGGCCCTCAGGCGCCAATATCACAGGCTTTCCTTTGTCGGCTACAATCGTAATTCCTTTCGGAAAACTCAATTTGGAATTATCAATACTGATCCGTTCCTTCAGTTCCTGCCCGGCAGCAACTTTGATTGTGTAATGCTTACTATCTACACCAAAGGTCTTACCAAAGACAATTTGAATGTCTTTGAGAACAGCAGAAATTGTTTTGTACTCTTCCTCAGGGCCGACTTTAATTTCTTCTGGTAATGTTTCCAGTTCTACTGGCTTGTCTGGTGTCGGTTCTGGTTTGACAATATTCGCGTCTTCGGGCTTTGGTTCGTCACCACCTCCCATCACCGCGTACAGCACAACACCCACTATCAACAACAACCCCACCCCACCTCCTGCAATTGCGGGAATGAACCACCGCCGATCACTACCGGGAATCGCATCGAGAAAGGAATCTGCGGTACCCGCTTCTTCAACTAACTCTGCTTCGACTTCATCCGGCTCCGCTTCCATGACAACCGAATCACCGGGGAGTGCTTCGGCTACAGGAATCGCCTTTTTAATGGGCCGCTTCGCTGGTTTGGCTACTGGTTTTGCCACCGGCTTAGCCGTTGCGGCAACTGCTGGTGCACCTGCTTTCGTTTCAACTTCAGGTTTTGTTTCTGCAACACTAGAAATACGAGTTGATCCAGTACCAATTTTATCTTCTTGTATCATGGAGGAATCTCGAACATCCGAAGAAGGCTTTTCTGCTTGCTGGAGTTGAGGACTACTCTTTGTCTTTTTCAAATTATCGGAACTACTTGCTTTGGGAGCCGCCGGTTCTTCCTTCAGGTTCGAGAGAAACGCCGCCAGTTCAGGATTTTTTTTCTGCTGCTCCTGATCCCCGGAACTATTCTGAGTTAAACCAACACCAGAACCGACACCACTACTCACATTGTTCTGTCGCCACTCGTCGTCTGTATTTTTCTGCAACCATTCATACAAGGCTTCTGCCGTTTCGGTTGCGGTTTGATATCGCTCTTCGCGATCTTTTGCCATCATCTTCTTAATGATTAACAGCAGGTCTTCGGGAGTGTCGGGACGGTCATCAGTAATGGGCGGCGGCTCTTTGGTTTGATGTGCCATCAATCGCTGAGCGAGCGTACCTTCGGTGAAGGGGGGGTGGCCTGTCAACAAAAACGATAAAGTACAGCCCAGACTATAGATGTCCGCACGGGCATCCACCATATGGCTATCAATTGCTTGTTCGGGCGCAAGGTAGTCAGCAGTCCCTAACACTTTTTCGTCATGCGCAATTGTCAGAGACTTGTCTTCACCTTCGTTAAAAAAACGGGCCAGGCCCAAGTCCAGAATCTTGACGACCCCTTTGGGATCAACAAGCAGATTGCCCGGTTTGACATCCCGATGCACTATATCTGCTTGATGCGCGTGCGCTAAGCCATTGGCTGCCTGCCGGATATAGTTCACGGCATCTCTGAAATCGAGAGGACCATTCTTATTCACGATCTCTTGTAAATCCTGACCGTCGACATATTCCATGACCAGAAAATGAATCTCGGCGTCATTTTCCATCTCATGATCCACGTCATAAGCACGCACGATATTCGGATCATCCAGCAAAGCAACAGCCTGGGCTTCACGATGAAAGCGAGCCAGATAAGATGCATCATTCACACGTTTAGAGGGGAGCACTTTAATAGCACAACGACGACGCATCAGCACATGTTCTGCCAAATAGACCGAACTCATGCCGCCTTTACCAACCAGATCCAGCAATCGGTATTTTCCGAGAAAGAAGCCTTTATGCTTTCCCTGTAATAATTTGGTGGCCTGCCATTTCGTTAGCAACGAACGCCGAGTCAACTCTTCAGCGATCTCAGCGGGTTCACCCAGCTTGACCCCTTTTTCCTGATATTCGGAAAGAAGTTTTTTCAACTGATCGACTGAAACCAGACCGCTTTGTTTTACCAGGTTTAAAAAACTCTCGGCCGTTAGTTTTCCTGCCATTCTCTACCAATTCGCTCAACGTGTCCTTAGATGAATCTATTTACTCAGCCAGGCAATATTAACACTCTAGCATCCGTTTTAATGCCTGACCAGTATTGGTTTAAGGAATCTCCCGAATCCCAAATAATGAATGAGACACGCTGCGAGGCTCATTTTCCCATCGATTTATCAAACGTATAATTTGAACACTATCTTGAAATAGGCTCCGTTTTACCTGACTCACTACGACTAAATTGGATAAAACCGGGAAGAGATACAAAAAGCGTAGCAATTGACTATAATATTCCGGGTAGAAATTCGATTAATAGAATACAGATGACGGGCAGGACGCTTTTTTAAAGAGCCAGAGAGAAGAGCACAAACGTAGGAAAAAAAGATGAGCACTTTTGCACGCAAAGAAGAACTACCACAAGGCCTTGCTTTTTTGGGAAACAGCCTGTTATTTCTAGGCTTAGGTATCTTAGCACTCTCACTCACAGGTACGAGTTGGCTCCCCTTTAATATGCCTCGTTCCTGGTTCCAGAATCCGACAGTTTGGAAACTTTTGGCACTTTGTCTGTCCGGCGGCGGAATCGCCATCTTAAAACAAATTTCCAGCTCAGAAATGAGAGACAGCGAACGCTCTCGCCAAATCCATCAACCCAAAGATTGGATTCCGGAAGAGCCGGGACAGCGATTTGAAACACTTACTGTATACACCAAAGCAAACTGCCCTCTCTGTGAAGAGGCAACCGAGATCCTGGAAGATTACGCTACCTATTTGCCACAAACAGAATTGATTGATATTTACAGTGATCCAGCACTTGTCGAAAAATTTGGCACATGTGTCCCTGTAGTATTAATTGATGGCAAAATCCGATTTCGCGGACGCATCAACGAAGTATTACTTCGTCGCCTGATCGTCGCATCACCTGCCAAAGAGCTTTCGCAGAACAGCTGTGGTTGCAACAAACAGGACTGCGGCTGCAAACCGCTCACAATGCAGCCTAAATCAAGTGGAAGTGGCAGTAATTGCCGGTGTGCCTGAGCCTGCCAACGCCCATTACAGCCAGAAAAACGATTCACTTGCCGGGAAATTCGGTTAACAGGTTATTGTGATTCCACGGTGAATCAGTTAAATTGAACTTAGAATGCATGGGTCGGTGCTTCAGGCTGACCCAACGGGTCCGCGTTTCTTTCTATCTAACACTACAGGTTAAAGATTATGTCGTCTGAAATCTCATTGAAGAATTCAAAAATACTCATCGCTGATGACAATCATCAGAATTGCGAGTTATTAGACGCATATCTGCTGGATGAAGGCTATGAAACGTTCATGGCATATGATGGCAAAGAAACAATCGAGAAAGTCACCGAAATTGAGCCTGATCTGATTTTACTGGACATTATGATGCCCAAACTCAGCGGCTACGAAGTTTGTGCGCAGCTAAAACAAAATGAAGAGACCAAAGATATTCCCATTCTGGTCGTTACTGCATTGAATGAAATGGGAGATATTGAAAAATCCGTGCAGGCTGGCTGTGATGACTTTTTAACCAAACCTGTCAATCGAATTGAATTAACCACGCGAGTCCGTTCACTATTGCGTGTCAGACATTTGACAAATGAGCGGGATCGACTGCTGGCTTACCTTGCGGAAGTGGAAGGCACAACCAATTCTACTTCCAGTGAATCATAAAAATTAACGTGATCTGTCTTTCTCTTCGCTAAGACTTGTACACGAAATCATCCATACTTTTCATTTCCGGTGAGTACCGTTAGTGAGCGCCCCTTTTCTTCTTCGATAGACACTGACGCTCTACCGATCTTTTTGAACAGAAAACTCTCATGAGTGATTCAAGCCCAGTAGAGTCCGACGTGACTGTCGCTACTGAAACAACATCAATACCACGCGTGACTCTCAAACCACGACGTGCACTCCCTTTCTTTGGACGACACCCCTGGGTGTTTGCCGGAGCAATTTCCAGAATTGAGGGCTCTCCTCAAACAGGTGATGAAGTCATCCTGCAATCAGATAAGGGAGAATTCATCGCGCGCGGGTTATTCAATCCAAACAGTAACATTCGAGTCCGCCTGTATGCGTGGGATGAAGAACAAACTTTTGATGACAGCTTCTGGGAGAATCTGCTCGAACAAGCTGTCACACTGCGAGAAAATGTCGGATTGTTAGATCAGTTTGAAACCACAGGTTGCCGACTGGTCTTTAGTGAAGCAGATCAACTCTCAGGTCTGATCATCGATCGTTATGGCCCCTGGTTTCTGATTCAATTTTCGAGCCTGGCGCTCTCACAGAAACAGGAACTGGTACTTCGATTTCTCAAAAAGAGATTTCAACCCAAGGGAATCTGGTTACGCACCGAAAAAGGGATGCGTGAATCGGAAGGCCTGGAAGTCTCAGATCAACTGCTCGATGGTGAAGCACCTCCTGAGCATTTCTTTCTCGAAGAGAATGGCATCCGGTATGGCATGAGCATGGTCACCGGGCAGAAAACCGGGTTTTATCTTGATCAACGTGAAAATCGTCTGGCAGTGTCTCGGTATGTAAAAGACCATCGCCTGCTCGAAATGCACTGTTATACCGGAGGCTTTGCGTTAAATGCTGTGATTCATGGTAAGGCACAATCGGTTCTCGCTTACGATTCTTCACCATCTGCCATCGAGCAGGCCACTGCCAATGCAGAACTGAATGGTGTCGGCAATCGAATTCAATTCCAAACCGGAAAAGCATACGCAGTACTCGAACAGTTAAAAGCAGAAGGAGAACTATTTGATTCGGTCATTCTCGACCCGCCCAAAATGGCGCGACATCGCAGCGGAATCAAGCAGGCGCTGAAAGGATATTTCAGCCTGAACCGTTTGGCATTCGATGTATTGAAACCAGGAGGCATTTTGGTCACTTGCAGTTGTTCGGGACTAATCAGCCAAGTGGAATTCCAGCAAATGCTGGCTTCAGTTTCACAACATACACGACGACATTTGCAAGTTCTGGAACAACGTGGGCAACCAGCCGACCATCCAGTTTCTCCAAGCTGTCCAGAGAATCACTACTTGACATGTTTTATCTGTCGTGTTTTGTAACCGTTGAATGCTTATTGACAAAGCCTGAAGTCCCAGTGACTCCCACAACTATTCTCACCCCTTACAGAACTGGTAAAAGTTCTAAAATGAATCATTATGTCGCGCAATTCTAAAAAGAAACAACGTACAAAAAAAGTGGCACCCGCACCGGAACAGATGCTGCTGGACTATTTGGATCCTGAATGGAAAGCAAACCACACGCTCTGTTTTCAATCGAACTTGCAGCCACTCACAACGCAAATGATCAAGCGCGCTCAACCAGGCAGTCGTATTGACTGCTTCAGTTTTGATAAAACAATCATTGACCGAATTCAGCAAAAATGCCGTCTCCTACAGGAAGAGCAACCGCTTTCCATTGAGTGGAATGCACTTTGCGACAGTGATTTTCCTGAAAGTGACTATGACGCTGCACTACTGCCGCTCTCAGAGCAATATTCTGACGAGTACGTTCGTGATTTAACGTTCTCTGCGTTTCACTGCCTGCAAATTGGAGGAACGTTGACAATTGCGTTGCCACGCGCCAAAGATTATGAATATCACAAATTCCTGAAGTCACTGTTCAACAAAGTAACGCGCGTGGTTTCTGACTTTGGCATCATCTATCAAGGCAAGAAACAAAAGGCTTTGTCAAACAAAAAAGACTTCCTCGATGAAGTTACAATCCGTGATGGCGATCACCTGTTGCATGCTTTTACACAACCCGGCGTCTTCAGCCACCGTCGCCCGAATCAAAGTGCGCGTGCATTGACTAACCTCATGGAACTTTCTGATAACGCAACCATCTTAAACGTTGATTGCGGTTCCGGCATCGTCGCATTCGTTGCGGCAACGCGTAACGATGCTACGACAGTACATGCCATCGACAGTAATGCACGCGCCGTGAAATGCACGGAGCAGGGGGTTGCAAAGAATCAACTAACGAACGTTCGAGTGGAATTGTGCAAAGAAGGAGAGGCCATTTTCCCAGAAACTTATGATTATATTCTCGCGTGTAAGTCCTATTTCACGAGTGAAGACCAGGGGGAGGCATTCTTGCAGATGAGTCTTCGCGCCTTAAAACCAGGAGGGCTATTGCAGTTTTCGACTAAGCAATACCAATGGTACGCGAACCGTTTGCTTGATCTCTTCACCGATGTCGCCATCGATGGCGCCACCCATCACTTTATGTTAAGTGCAAAAAAGCCAGCGACCCCAGCCTCTGATCTTCAAGATTAATAATAGCAAAATCAATTCTAGCGAATATAATCCAATAACATCGCGCCACTTTTTCTGATTTTCGGCGATTTTATCATGATCTTTTTTCAATAACTGCTCGTTTACAACGAACAATTAATGGGAAAATATCGTTTTAATTAACTGAGATTCGAGAATTCTTTGCAAAATAGAACCTGTGAATAGCAGGGGCTATTTTGATCTTTTCAGAAGGAGGCTGTTATGTCATTATTCCTCTCGATTGCGATTCTGGCATCCGCACCATTGAACACTCAAAGGAATGAGCAGCCACCTATCCCGGCTGAAAAACCACAAATGAAAACTAATTTTACAACCTTCGACCAACTGGCCGATTCACTCTCTTCCCGCGTGCAGACAGGCACTCTACTATTTAGTAAAGGGGACTGTCTGGCAGTTCGTATTTATACGAAAAGTGCTTATACACATGTCGCAATGGTTGTCATGCGAAATGGCGAACCTTTAGTTTACGACAGCATGAATGGAACAGGAACTCGCTGCCTGACGCTGAAAAATTATTTGAATACACAACGTCCCGCTACGATTCACATCTTTCAACCAAAGACGAAATTCAATCCATCAATGACTTCTCAATATGAATGTTATCTGGATCAGAAATTAGGGACGCCTTATTCGATCAAACATCACTTGACCGGAAGCCGGGCCAAGGGAATTCACTGTGCGGAATATGCCATTGATGCATTATCTGCTTGTAATTTAATGAAAGCTAATGCGCCCGCCAAAGTCTCTCCCGCCTCTTTAGTCAAGGGGATCGTGAAATCGGACCGCTATATTCCCTCAATCACTTTTGAGTTGAAAAGGCCTCCGCGCGTGACAGAAAAATCGAGTGGCTGGTGCCATCAACTCTGGATTGATACCAAAAACTGCACTGCAGCCTGCTGTATTAAATTACGGGGATGGGTCTTCTGCCAATAAGAATCAGTTGGCATGCTCACAGAATTTTCATAATATCTTCTTCGAAATCGGA
>JAJDEK010000045.1 GCA_029259875.1 Planctomycetaceae bacterium | reverse complement strand
TGGGACGAACAAAACCATTGATCGATGTTTTGCCTCCTTGCAGCTTGTTTAGCCAGGGAGAAAGTAAAATCGTAAATCGTCCACTGTGATCGACGTCTCGAATAGAACCGCATTGACTGGTAATCTGGTCCAAGACCTGATGTTCCAGTATTTCGGCAATTTCATTTGCGAGGCCGGGGGCTAATTGCTCAACTTTTTGCTGGTCATCCAAGTAAATGGCAACCCGGGACGTTTGTCGAATCAGTTGCCCATTAATACGCGTATATTGTTTTTTGTCAGTGAGACTGCCATCTGTTACAAATAGAAAGAATGAGCGTTCGTTTTCTGCATCTTCTAATTCTCTTTTTGGTTGCAATGTTTGTTTCTGGTTCGTCGATAATGCAGACCAATTATTTTCGGAAGCCCTTTGAGAGAGAGTGACTATGTTTTGGAAGCAGTGGGGTGTTGTTGTCTGATTGCTGGTATCGATTTCTGCAGAAAGTTTCACTTCTTTCGCTTGTTGAGACGATCGCTCCAGGTTGTTGATGATCAACACATATTCGTTGTCATTCGCAAATGATAGCGGGAACTTTTGGTGCGCACCAGAAACAATGACATTAACAGGCTGATTCCAATTAACGGCTTGGGAGTAAGGTAAAATAGGTTTGAGAGTCGTCACCCTACTTGCCGAATTTCGATTTGCTGAGAGATACTCTCTGAAGTCCGACTGTGAGACTCCAATTCCCAATGCGATGAGCAGTGTGAGACTGAGAATCCAAATCACTGATGGTTTATTAGAGAATCGTCGAAATAACATGCGCAAATACAATGACAGAGATGGTGTCGAGTATTGAACTTAAGGGACTGAGGCTTCGATGACATGGGAATGTCAGGTGGTGTGTCTTTGGAAAAGATCGTCAAAACGTCCCAGATTTAATGAGCAGAATCAGCATAATGTATGCTCAGGATAGGGAGTAGGACTTCAATTTTTGGTATTTTCTATGAACAAATGGATATTTCAAGCTCATTCCAATAGAGTTGGTTCTTGGAATCAATGGTTTCGTTAAGCGAGCTTTGACCCTTAATTTCCCCATAATCGGACTATAAATTACGCGGATACTTCAGTCCGTACCGACAAACGCTTTTCAAGTCTGACCAAATTTGGAGAATTAAGAGAAAATCGGGGGAATTTCCTTCAATGGTGTCCGAGACTGAATATACAATGCACAGTTGAGGAGAATGCGCAAATTGGCAATTGCCGATCGTGATTTGAGTTAGAGCATTCTTGCCTAAAGTAACTCGGGAGAGAGAAATTATGTCAGTATCCAGATTTGGAATAGCAACGTTTGTTTTAGCAGCATCGTCAATTTTGTGCTGCTCCTCAGTCAGCTACGCTGAGAATGCAGTTCCGGAGATATCAAACGTTGGCCAAATCCTCAGCTACCAGAACAGTGAAGGTCAGCATTATTTTGCACTGCGACTGAAGGCAGATCGCTTGCCGGCTGCCGCTCATTCAGGCAAGCAAATTGCGATCTTGTTTGATACGTCTGCTAGTCAGGTTGGAGAGCATCGTATCCAGGCATTGGATGTTTTGAAATCGTTACTCAGCGAATTGCCGAACGATTCTACGGTCGCCGTTTACGCAGTCGATGTGCAATGCACGCCGTTTGTTAATGAATTTGTGACACCTCAAAGCCGACAGGCTAAGCTTGCTGTTGAATCTTTAGCCTCTCGCGCACCACTGGGAGCAACGAATCTTGCTCAGGCATTGAAAACAGTGATGCAGGGTTTACAGAACCAAAAGGCTCGTTCCATTATTTATATTGGTGATGGAATGAGTTCTGCTCAATTGATTTCGATTCCAGAAATGGCTGTACTCACTCAGCAGTTAGCACATCAACATGTACCCGTTCATAGCTACGCAGTCGGACCTCGAAAAGATTTGCGCTTGTTGGGGACATTAGGAGTTTACACGGGGGGTATTGTTTTAACCGATCTTGCAGAGGGGAAGAAAGATCTTCCGACCAAGGTTGGCAGGGAATTGGCCAAAGCGATTCAAGCTCCTGTTTTCTATCCAGAGAAGATTCAGCTCTCGGACAAAAAACTAGAATTAAATACACCTCAAGCTTTGCCAATTCGAACTGACCGCGAAACGATTTATCTTGCTGAAGGTGAACTTACCGGAAGATTATCACTTGAATTGAGTAACAAAAATTTAAACGGAATCTGGAAGTTTAATGTCCCTGTCTCACAGGCTGTGAATAGTTTTCTGGCTGTTCCGTGGGTGAATTATCAACCAGGACAAGAAATAGGGATCGCATTTGCCGGACAGAGAATGATGCATCTGGCACGCACTGGGCACGAAGAGCACATGGCTCAATTAGAGTTTGCAGGAACCCAGGCGATTCGAAGTGGAAATTTTGAGCAGGCTGCTAAGTTCGGAAATTTGATACAACAGCTTGATCCGGGTAATACTCGGGGTAATTCACTATTGAAAATGTCTGATAAATTCAAGCAGGATCAGTTGGCTCAAGCGGACACCAAACAACCAGCTACTGCTGCCCAGACGCAACCTGACGCCAAGCCTGCTGCCAAAGGTGATGCGAAACCACCGATTGATGATTCGATTAGCAAAGTCGAACAGTTAAGACAGATCAAGGGAGCCCAGATGAAGATCGAGGTTTCCAATACCATTGAAGATGCACAAAGAATATCTGCAGAGAATCCCGATGGTGCACTTGGTATGTTAAAACGAACATTGAATTTCGTGAAATCAACTTCAGACATCGACATTGATCTACAGCAGCAACTGGAACGTCGCCTTAACAGTATGATGGTGGAAGTTCGTAGTCAGATCGAAGTCGCCGAAACACGACGGATTCGACAGCAACAACAGTTAGCACAACTCGAACAACAAAAGCGTCTCATCGACAAAATTCTTTTGGAAGACGAAAAACTGGAACAATTGATCGACCGAGTTCGTTCTTTGATTCAGGACGGAAGACACGGTGATAGTGAAGCGTATGAAGAGGCTGAAGCCGTTTCCCGTGTTGCCGTTGATATGGAACCTGGAAATGGGCCAGCGACAGCCGCTCTGTTTACTTCCGAAGCAGCCGGGCAGCTGGATAAAGTATTCCGGATGCGTTCTTTGCGAGCTGACCGATTCTTGGAAGCACTTTATCAGGTTGAACTGTCACATGTTCCGTTTCCTGACGAACCTCCCATTCGTTGGCCTGCAGCGCCTGTGTGGGTTAGTTTGACAGAACGTCGCAAGAAATGGGCTGCTGTAGACCTGCATAAAAACAGTCCCGCTGAACAACGAATTTTTTCAGAACTGCAAAAAGAAACAGACGCGAATTTCCCTGATATTCCACTTTCAGAGGTCATGACTTACTTTGCGGAACTACACAATATTACCATTCTGATTAACTCCAATGATCTGGGTGAAGAAGGTTTGACTCCTGATGAACCTGTAAATGTATCTTTAAGTGGGATCAAATTAAAAAGTGCTTTGAACATCATCTTGAAACCCATTGGTTTAACGTATGTGGTTGAAGATGAAGTAATGAAAATCACCACAATTGTTAAGTCAGATGAGATCTATGTCACTCGCGTTTATCCTGTAGCTGACCTTGTTATTTCTGTTGCTACCCAGCAGTCGTCAGTTGGTAGTAGCCAAGGTGGCTTTGGTGGCCAGCAGGGTGGCGGCCAACAGGGTGGCGGCCAACAGGGCGGCGGCTTCGGCGGCGGCCAAGGTGGCGGCCAAGGTGGTGGTCAGGGATTCTTCAATATCGGACCTGAAATGCTGATGATGAATGCACCCCAAGCTCAAAAGGGGAAGCAACCTAATAAAAACGCGAAAGCGAATCCTGCAAAAGAAGTGATTAAGCCAATCAACGATCTGGAAATGAAGGGTATCCTGGATGGTATTCTAAGTCAGGCTGATTTAAAACAGCCGAAGGCACAATTTCAAGTCGAGGACAACCCGTTCCAGTTTGATAATCGCACGATTGAACAACTCAAAAAAAAACCGGAAATCGTGAAGTAAACGGAAAATCGACACCACCTGGTATACCTGGACAATCTAAATTATCAGATCGGAGCCGTTCCAAAAGGAAAGGCTCCGTTTCTGTTAAAGGGCAGACTGAAAAAAAGAATGAAGTCAAGCTGCCTTTAACCAGTACGATCAAAGATCCTGCAGCGTTCTGGAGCGACTATTTTTCCAAGCGAAAACCAGCACCAGCTCTGGTGAATGACTTGATCTTTAACTTGCATCAGGCAGGTAAACACGAACACGTGATTGCCGCCATCACGGCTGCTTTAATAAATAACCAGTCGCAGCCTTGGATGTATGATGTCCTCGCTTTATCAATGGAAATTGTCGGACGTCCTAAGGATGAAATTCAGCGGGCTTTGCTTTCTCGAATCGACTTTTCTGCTACAGATGTTTCCAACATGGTTTATTCGGCGGCTTATTTGTCACGATTTAGTGCCGACGAGCAGGCTCTGAAATTGTATCAGCAAGCATCAAAGTTGGCGCCTTCCCGACCAGAACCGTATGTCATGGGCTTACGACTTGCTGAAAAGCTCAAGGATCCGCTAGCAATTCAGTGGGCGGCGACTGGAATTCTGACTCACGTTTGGGTGAAAGGACATCAGGCGTTACATCAGAAGGCGTTGAATGCGCTTGCTGATCTGGAGCAGTCGTTTCAAACGGCAGGTAGAAAGGCAGAAGTGGAGCGGGTACGGTCAGCCAGAATGGAAGCCTTAAAACGAGATTTACAACTAGAACTGACCTGGAACGGAGACGGCGATCTGGACCTCATTGTTGAAGAACCCAAAGGAACCGTGTGTTCGTTTGAAGCACCGTTAACGGCAGGAGGCGGGGTTTTACTCAATGATGGTTATGGTCCTAAGCAGGAAAACTGCCATGAAGAATATTTGTGTGCCAATGGTTTTCCAGGAACGTATGTGGTTCGCGTGCGTTATGTTTCAGGAAAGATTGTTGGTCAGCGTGCGAAGTTGAAAGTGACGCGTTACAGAGGATCTGATCATCCCATGATACAGTCAATGATTGTACCACTGGCTAAAAAAGATCAGTTGATCCGTATCGATCTTTCAAAGGGACGTCGTAGCAAAAAATCGGAAGTTCCCCAATCTCAACAAAACTCACAGAAAACAAGCCAGCGCACCATCCGTAATTTGTCGCATGCTGTCGGCCCCCTTTCAAAACAAGCAGTGAATTCTTTGAAAGGGTTTCGCGTTTCGCGACAGGTGGGAGCAGGAGTTTCAACGGGTAGACAGGTTCCGTTTGTGACGGGATCGCAAAATGTGGGTGGTATTGCTAATCAACCTGTAATTACTGTTATTCCTGAGGGGATCAGTTTATCAGGGTCAGCCGTTATTTCACCGGACCGAAGATATGTCAGATTGTCACTCTCACCACAATTTACGAATGTCACAGAAGTCTTTACTTTTAGCTTTTTCCAGCCTTAGGTATTAGCGGAAAAGTTCTAGAACGAGTCCATTTCATCCATAGCGGCTTCTACACCATTCTACTTGTTCCAAATGGTTCTGGAGACGTTACAATAAATCTGGATACAAACTAACGCACGAGTCCCGGAGTGACATCTAGATCGAGTGAGGCAATACGCCCCTGATCTAAGTGATGCCAGGCGATCGCAGCCATAGCGGCATTATCTGTGCATAAATCAGGAGGGGCAATGCTTAAATGAATGCCTGCCTTGTTTGTCATTTCTGCCAAGCGTTCTCTCAACAATGCATTTGCGGCCACACCTCCTCCGACACAAAGCGTGGAATAATTGAATTGTTCAAGTGCTTGTTGACATTTTCCGACTAACACATCTACGACTGTTTCTTGAAAGCTCGCTGCGAGATTCGCAATTCTTTCTGCGGT
>JAJDEK010000440.1 GCA_029259875.1 Planctomycetaceae bacterium | reverse complement strand
AACTTACCTCGGATACGCCGAAGCTTCTTGTACACAGCGTTGAGCGTCTCGCTCAACTCACTGGCGGCGGCCGCGATGGAATCATTTTCTTCATAACAAAGTCGAATGTAGTTCCGTTCGGACTGCTGCAGGATTGACATGCATTTCTGCAATGCGGATCGCCGAATGTCCAGCCACTCCTGGGCTGCGGTATGTGTCGTTGCGATCTTTCCCAAGAGGTCATCGTCAAAGGAAAGAAACGCCGGTTGATGTGTCCGATGGAAGTTCCGGACCAAGTTTCGAACGAACGCCCGAGCCCACCCTTCAAAATTTGTCCCGGGAGCAAAATCGTCGAACTTCTGCCACAACAGAAGTCCGGTTTCCTGCATAATGTCATCCGCTATTTCAGTGGACGCAACGAGCGATAAGGTAAACGAATAAATCGAGTGGTATGATGATGTGTAAAGACTAACGAAATCCTGGCAACGTTGATCCAAGTTGCTGTTTGATTGTTGATCTGACAACGGGCTCTTAAACTCTAGTAATTCCTGTCGTTTTAAAAGCATCTATTTTGTCCCATTGAAACAAAAACTGCGTCCACCTACTAACTAATGTAGGTTTCACATAGATGTGGCCGGAAATTCTAGCGATTTTTCTGAAATTCATCGCCGATGGGTGGTAAAGACATGATAAGGTGCCATACGCTAACTAACAAATCAGGAACGACTTCGCCATTCTTTCGCTACGCACGTTTTGAACTGCAGCGGATCTGGTGTCCCGAAAACCCGAGGGAAGTAGAATTTATTTCCGATAGTCACCATTTAACCACCGGGCGTGTTGAAAAAGTCTGTTTGAAATAACGGTTCAACGGGTGATTGATCTTGATCTGTGAAGCGGTTTGGGAATATGAGCAGGTTCGCTTTGTTGTACAATCTCCCTGTTTTCCATCATGGAGACGTTTATGCAAGGATTGCATGTCTTTGAGCCCAGAACCAGGACGGTCATTGATCTGGAGTCGTTCATCCCAGAAGATCACTTACTCCGGCAGATTAACGACATTGTCGAACCGGCATTCATCCGCAAACTGACCACCTCTTGCTATGCAGAGGGGCGAGGACGCCCTTCCATTGATCCGGTCGTCTATTTCCGGATGCAACTAGTGGCGTACCTTTACGACATCGATTCGGACAGACGTCTGTGTGAGGAAGTCCATTTCAATCTCGCCTATCGCTGGTTCTGCCGACTCTCCCTGGAAGACGAAGTGCCTGACCATTCGTCATTCAGTCGTATCCGGGACCGGTATGGAGAAGAGATTTACGAGCAAGTCTTTCGTGAGATAGTGAAACTTTGCCAGCAACACGGCTTGGTGGGAGAGTCCTGTAGTGTAATGACCGACGCAACATTGATCGCAGCGGATGCAGCCCTTGATTCCTTGGTCCACAATGATTCCCAACAGGCACTCCAGGAGGCTGAAGCGCTCAAAGGACGAACCAGATCCATCGAACCTCCGGCCACTCGAAAAATTTCAAATCAGACACACACGAGTCACACCGATCCTGATGCAACATTGGCCCAAAAACCAGGAACGCCGCGACAGCTCAAGTACAAAGTGCACCAGAGCATTGATGCTGACAGTCGCGTCATTTTAGACACGTATGTTACCACCGGAGCCCGGCACGACAACCAGCCTTATCTCGACCAACTGCAGCGAATCGAACACCGCTACGAACTCACGATTCACGAAGTAACAGCAGATCGTGGCTATGGTTCGGCGGCGATCATCCGCACGTTGCAGGAGCAAGGTCGGCGGACCTTCATTCCACTCTGGAGCGGCCGTGCTGGAAACAGTAAGTATCTGAGTAGTGGACTCGTTTACGAAAAAGAACAGGATCGCTTCCGCTGTCCGGAGGGGAAGTATCTACATCCCAATCCTGGGAGTAACAGGAACTACAAGCGGTACGTCAGCGCATCGTCGGACTGTGAGGTTTGTTCCCAGGCATCGACCTGTCCGGCGCGAAAACGAAGCTCATCCCCTCAACGCTTCCTTCTCCGGAACCTTGATCAGGATCTCTTTGAAGAAGTCCTAGCGCGAATGCGCGATCCGATGTTCCGGCAGAAGATGTCCGAGCGGATGTGGAAGAGCGAAGGGTTATTTGCCGAGGCCAAACAAAACCATGGTTTGTCTCGGGCACGGTATCGCGGGCGAGCCAAGGTACAAATTCAAGCCTATCTGAGTGCAACTGTTCAGAATCTGAAGCGGCTGGTGAAGGCTTTTTGTTTTTTACTGCTCGCTCGGTGGTCACACCGAAGAATGACCACTACCCACTCTCTCCATATTCTCAGAAAGTGGGGTTTTTCAACACGCCCCACCCATTTCGCGGACTCCTTACGCGCTAGCCGAACTCATACCTTTTCACGAATTCAGACTCGATCAAACTATTTCGTCAGGATGGTCTTCAGCATACACGATTGAACTAACTTGATCCAGACTGGCGATTCGATTCCACTGGCCAGCGAAGATCGTCAGGAATGCTTATGAAGGTGTTCTGGTTATGAGCAAGCCAGCCTTCGATTGAATTCCAGGCCCTCTATGGACACAATATAATAAACTGGCTTCCTTATATTATCTCATGCCCTTACTATTTTAGAATATCTCCTATGAATCTTCCCGATCAATCTCGCCGTGCGTTTCTTAAAACTTCTGTTGCAATGTCGGGGGCAATTCCACTTGTCGCTGGCTTGGTTCAAGCAGAATCGGATGCAGCAAGTAAGCCACTGATGGCCTATGTAGGCACCTTCAGTTCTCCTCTTAAGGATATGTTAGCGACTCAAGTTGACTTGCCGCCCGGCAATGGGCGTGGTATTCATCTTTTCCAAATCAATCGAGAGACCGGTGCAATGACACCTGCGGGCATTCATGCTATGGGGACAAGCCCGAGTTGTCTGGCTGTCAATGCAGCAGGTACTCATCTTTATTCCACTAATGAAACAGATCGCGTGGGAAAAGAGAAGCACGGAACAGTCAGCTCTTTTAGTATCAGCAAACAAGATGGAAAGCTGAAGCCACTCAACAAGGTTAGTTCTGGTGGTGCAGGGCCCACTTATGTGAGCATCCATCCTTCCGGTCGTTTTTTGCTGATCGCAAATTATTTTGGAGGTTCCGTGTCAGTACTTCCCATTCTGCAAGATGGTCGATTGGGAGACGCGACAGATATTAAAAACGATACTGGTAAAATTGGTCCTACAGCGGCAACCAACGCACCGAAAGGCAGCTTTGCCATCAGCGGACATGATCGAACACACGCACATATGATTCAATCCGATCCCACTGGAAGGTTTGTACTACATGTCGATTTAGGCTTAGATAAAATCTATATTTGGAAGTTTAATGATAAAACGGGAAAACTGACCGCCAATGATCTACCCGCAATCTCTCTCCCTCCCGGTGATGGTCCTCGGCATTTCCATTTTCATCCCAATGGGCGTTGGTTCTATTCCATTCAAGAAGAAGGTTCGACCATTGTTTTGTTCGATTATGACTCTAAAGCGGGAAAGCTGAGTTCACGACAAACAATTTCCACACTGCCAACTGAGTTTGTGGGAAGCAACTTTTGCTCAGAAATTCTTGTTTCAGACGATGGAAAGTTTGTTTACGCAGGCAACCGACTGCATGACAGTATTGGAATTTTTTCTATCGGTTCAGAGGGCAAACTGACCTTCATTGGTGAAGAATGGACACGAGGAAATTATCCACGCAGTTTCAGTTTCGATCCCACAGGACAATTCTTGTATTGTTGTAATCAACGGGCAGATAGCATTGCAGTCTTTCAGGTGGACAAGAAAACGGGCAAACTGAAATTCACCAACCACTACGCTGCAGTAGGCAACCCTTCGCATCTTGTCTTTCTTGACCTTGCAAAAAGGCTTCGTTGAATATTATTTTAGTCGTGGAATCACCATCCAAAATGAGTAGAGTACGGTGACATTCATTAAATCTTATTCGTGTAACTCATCGAATGCAGGACAGGAAACGAACGTATCTTTGGGGCACGGCTTTGAAGGAATCCGTGATGTCAGTACATCACTGCTAATGTTTGTCAAATCTTACCGACACAATACCGCCTCGTTTCGTGGAGGACCGCTACATGTCTGAGACCGTTCGATTCAATAGCGCCGCTCCATGCTTTTCAGTCCGAGACATGTCGTGCTCAATTGATTTCTACCGACGTGTTCTTGGGTGTGAGCCCGGCCATCTGGAAGCCGATCCACCCGTGTATGCGACGCTTCATCGAGACGATGTTGCCATCCACCTTACTCTCGATCGTGATGGTGAAAAGGCTGGGGCGAACAGTTGCTGTGTTTTTGTCAAAAACGTGAATGCTCTGTATGAGGCGTGTGTTGCTGCGGGTGCGAGGATTACCAGAGAGATCGAAGACTCACCTTATGGTCTGCGCGATTTCAGTCTCTCAGATCCGGACGGCAACGTGATTCTATTCGGCGAGCCCTCTAAAAAGTAGTCTCGATCGAGACATACGGTATACCAAAATGTAGATGGTAGAGTGCTTGTATTTAAAGAATGGCAAGTGTTTTGGGTGTGTCAACAGGCCAAGTCTGTCCAGTTTCTTATGAGAAAGTCGATTAAGAT
>JAJDEK010000439.1 GCA_029259875.1 Planctomycetaceae bacterium | reverse complement strand
ATAAAAAGATTGTGCGTTATCGTGAAATAGCTTCTGCTGAAATGAGGCAGAGCGTTCCCGAACAATCCACTTCAGCGCGCTGAACCATGACTCAAATGTCGCACTCAACGTACAAACGGGCCAGTCACCCCCAAAAAATACGCGATCTTCTCCAAACGTATCCAGGCAGAAATCAACGTTCTCTTTTAAATCAGCAGGTTGCCATGTTCCAGGTGTGGCCGTCACAACGATTCCCGAAATCTTGCACATGACCTGCTCACGTTCGGCCAGTAATCGCATTCCCTTTTCCCAGGCAGCACGGCCGTTCTGTTCGTGTGGCTGCACACTCATATTTCCGCAGTGATCGACAATAAACCGGGTTTGCGGACACGCATCAACTAATTCAACAGCATCCGTAATTTCTTCTGGCCGCATACACAAGTCAAAGCTCAAATCCCATTCTCCGAGCAGTTTGATATTCTCCTTGAACTGTGGCTTGAGACACATACCTTGAGGGCGATCTGGATCATGTAGAACCGTCCTGACTCCCTTAAGAAATGGATTCTCGGCAAACTCTTCAAGGTATTGACCAAAACTTGCCTCTCCAGGTGTCCCACCAATGACAGCCCCTGACATTGGATTATCTGCCTGACTGCATAATTTCAGCACATGCCGGGCTTCCTGTTGTTGAACCTCCGGATGAACATTCACTTCCATATACACAGTCTGTACGACACCGCAATTTTGCGTGGCTTTGAGATAATCGGCCATCAGAAAACTACGCCGCAGAGGAGTGCTTCCCGGGTTTTCGAGCCAGGGAAGCTGAAACAAGTCCAAATCCCAGAGATGTTGGTGGGTATCAATTAGAGATATTTGTTCCATGCTGAGGCTTCTCTCTATAAACAAAGAAAATACCTGCTGTTTTTACACTGTACGGAGACTCTTTGCAAATAAGATTTCCTCATTGTTTACGCTGGCATTGAAACGTTCAATAGGTTAGAAGTGAGTTTTTCCAGATGGGCATTCTCGATAAAACATTAACCCAATGCAGCCTTCCCCAACTAAGCAAAACCCCCAAACAGAATACGAACAACGACTCGAAAGTCGTACGAATAAGGTACGAGCATTAGCCAAAAAAAGTGATCTCTTTTCAAGCCTAAGAGGTTTCGCATTTCTGAGCGCAGTGGCGATCTTAATGGCATCTACGATCTGGGAACTTTTCAGCCTACAGTTGATCTGGATTCCGATTCTGGCATTTGTATTACTGATCATTTTACATGCACGCTGTGTTCGTCATTTGAAGCAAGCCCGACAGGCAGAAGCGTATTACCGAACTTCACTTGATCGCTTGAACGATCAATGGATTGATGTCCGCCCTACGGGTGAGGAATATTTTGACCCTCAGCACATGTATGCTGGTGACCTGGATCTTCTGGGACGCGGCTCACTCTTTCAGCTTATGTGCAGTGCACGGACAAAACTGGGCGAAGAGACATTGGCGCGCTGGTTACTCTCTCCCGCCTCAACGACAGAAATCAAAGAACGACAACAGGCCGTTGAGGAACTTCGCAATGAGCTGGATTTTCGTGAAGAACTCGAGTTACTGGAAGCAGAAGTCCATAACGATATCGAGCAAACACATTTATCTGAGTGGATTCAACAACCACTGACAGCAATTCCTGCCCTGTTACAATGGGCTTCGGTTGTGATGGGCATCTTTGCTGCCTGCACTGTCATCAGTTGGTTTCTTTCGTATTCCGGCATCGCTCCCATTTGTGTGGCCATCATTATTCAAGTCTGCTTGTTATTTTTTATAGGACCCCGAATCCGCGAATTACTCAATCAAACTGATGAAGTTCGTAACGGCTTATCCGTACTCTCAGACGTGTTGTCTCTGATTGAACAAAGACAATTTGATACTCCGCATTTAAAAGCCATCGTATCGGCATTAAAAACAGATGGGATTCCTCCTTCGCAAAGTATTGCGCAACTACGTCGACAGATTCAGGGATTGAATAACTGTTTTCGCAACCAGTTTTCTGCCCCCTTAGCCATTTTGCTGGGAATCCCTTTTCATTACGTTTATGCCATTCAGCGCTGGCTATTGCAGATAGGACCACACTGCCCCGAGTGGCTCGCCGCCGTCGGAGAGTTCGAGGCACTCTGCTCGCTCGCCGGGTATGCTTACGAACATCCTGAAGACCCCTTTCCCGAGATTATTGAAACCGAGGCGGGCCCACGTTTGGAAGCAACAGAATTGGGACACCCACTGATCCCCCTGGATCAAGTGGTCCGCAATGATGTAACACTCAATACAGAAAACCGCCTGCTCATGATCAGTGGCTCTAATATGTCGGGCAAAAGCACATTGATGCGAACGGTTGGCACGAACTTTGTTCTCGCAATGGCTGGCGCACCGGTTCGAGCGGCTCGTTTAACAGTTTCACCCATGCAAGCGGGAACTGCGATGCGAGTTCAGGATTCGCTACAAGCGGGAGCCTCGCTGTTTTATCAATCGGTTGCCCGACTTTCGTCTGTCGTCCATTTGGCAGATCATCCTATGCCAGTTTTATTTCTGCTCGATGAAATTCTGCAAGGCACCAATTCTCATGACCGGCGCATTGGAGCACAGAGTGTTATCGAAACCTTGCTTGAACGGGGGGGCATTGGAATTGTTACGACTCACGATCTCGCATTAACGGAAATTACCGCACAATTTGGCAATCAAGCGAAGAACGTGCACTTTGAAGACCAGCTCATCGATGGCAAAATGACATTTGATTACCGAATGCAACCAGGTATCGTCGAACACAGCAATGCCCTGGAATTGATGAAAATGATGGGCATTGAATTAAAAGCACTGAAAAACGAATCCGATAAAAAACAGGTCTGAAATCATTTGGCACCAGACTCGTAACTCATAGCAGAACGAGTTTCAGCTTACCAAATACATGGCGACCTGGAAGTAGATAATCAGCCCCAGGATATCAACTAGTGCTGTGATAAAAGGGTTAGACATTAACGCCGGGTCCATGCCCAAACGTCGGAACCCCATTGGTAGCATGCCTCCTGCTGAGATGCCCATTAACACGACTAAAAAAACGGCCAATCCCACCACAGTTGCCTGAATGAGGTGAGCAGTAAAAGCCCAGGCAATGAAAAAACTAATCGAAGAGAGAACGCCTCCCAACAGTAAGCCTAGTTTCAGTTCTTTACGCAATAAAGCAGTCAAATCACCTTGCGCAATATTCGACTCTAACGCCATCGCCCGAATGATCAAAGTCGCTGACTGTGAACCGGCGTTACCACCACTGGCAAGAATGAGGGGAATGAATAAAACCAGCCATTCATACTTATCCGAAATTCCTTCGTAATGCTGCAAAACTTTCGCAGCTAAAAATGAGGGAACTAGTAGAAAAATCAGCCATCCAACTCGTTTCTGAACTACAGTTCGCAATGATGTGGAGAGATAACTGTCCTCCAATGGTTCCACAGCCGCTAACCGATAAGTATCTTCGGTCGCTTCTTCCTGCATAATATCGATGGCATCATCGTGCGTCACAATACCAACTAATTGATTTTGGCGATCAACCACGGGAATCGCTACAAAGTCATACTTTGCCATTTGCTGTGCTACAAATTCCTGGTCATCTTCCACACGTACAGAAATCACATCTCGATTAGTTAATTCTGACAAAGGGCGCGTGGGACGGGCAAAAATCAATTCACGCAAAGATACAATTCCCTGTAATCGACGCCCTTCATCTACGACATAAATATAAGAGATAATTTCACTATCTGGTGCCTGTAATCTCAATTTTTCCAGAGCCTGTGCTACCGAAATATTTTCTGGTAGTGAGGCGTACTCGGTCGTCATGATGGCGCCGGCACTATCTTCCGGATAAGAAAGCAATTTACGGATATCACTCCGTTCCGCTTGTGCAATCAACGGCAATAACTCTTCGACGCGTTCGTCATCCATACGTGATAACAAGTCGACACGGTCATCGGGGGCCATCTCTTCAATCAGTTTTGAAAGCGGGCCACGCTCAATGACGTCCACAATTTCAATCTGTTGTGGTAATGCCAGAAACTGAAATATCTCGGCCTGCTTCTCAGATTCGCAACAAGCAAGCACACGCCAGACATCCTGACTATCTAGCTCTTCTAAAATCTCTGAAGTCACCGCAGGATAGAGGGCTTCGCAAAATTCCTTGATTCCTTCTGTATCATTTTCGTCCAGCAGCACTTGAAGTTCCGGAAGCAATAATCGCCCATACATTGTTCATGCCCCTTTCTTCCAAGATGTTGATGAATTCAACGAATATGATCACCGGATGCAAATTAGCGGAAAATTACTACAAAAAAACACCCTAACTGGAATAGGTCACCAGTCAGGGTGTCGATGACTTCATACAGACAACATACTTGAGCGTCGTCTGAAAATAGCGACACGCAGATCATCGCTTGGAGAACTGAAAACTCTTACGTGCTTTCTTGTAACCAAACTTCTTACGTTCCACCATACGACTATCACGTGTCAGGAATCGTCCGGCACTCAAAGTTTCGTGGAACTGATTATTATATGCTTCGAGAGCACGAGCGATCCCTAAAACGATCGCACCCGTTTGCCCTGTCGTCCCACCCCCATTTACGCGTACCCAGACATCGACGTTACCAAATGTCTCAGTTGCTTTGAGAGGAGCCTCTACCATTTGACGGTCTCGCTCTACTCTGAAGTATTCATCGAGAGAAACCCCATTGATTGTCAGACTCCCGGAACCTGACTTAACACGAACTCGTGCTACAGCGGTCTTGCGACGGCCTGTTCCCATCGCGACACCATGTTTATCCAGCTTTCCACGAATGATCGGTTCTGGTTTAACAATGTCGTCTTCTTCTTCAACATCTGAAGCCAGAGTAGACCCCAAGGTCAATTCCGGAACGCCTGAATCAGCAGTTTCCTCTGAAGCTACAGCCTCTGCTTGCTCAGCAGCTTCTACTTCTGGCGTTTCTTGTGTTGTGTCTTCTTCCGGAGTCTCATTTTCCATAACAGTTAACTACTTTTTAATTCTGAAAAAGGGATAAGTAGAGAAGTTTATATTTTTCGCTCACTGAACTTAAGGCTCTACGGCAGCAGATATTCTGGCATATCCTGAGGCTTTTGTGATTGATGTTCGTGAGTAGGTCCTGCGAATAATTTGAGTTTTTTCAACATTTGACGACCCAGCTTATTTTTGGGGAGCATCCGCCGCACAGCCTCAGAAAGGACCTGAGTCGATTGGCCACGTTCCAGCTTCTTTTCTGCGGTTACTAATTTCAAACCACTGGGATAGCCACTATATGAGGGATAGCTCTTTTGTAACATCTTCTTCGAGAAATAGGGATGTGTTTCATGAGCAAGTGATTTGCCAGAAAACCTTACCTTGTCACAGTTTACAACAACAATGTAATCCCCGGTATCAACATGAGGGGTATAACTTGGCTTGTGCTTACCCATTAAAACAGTAGCAAGCTTCGTGGCAAGCCGCCCCACAATCATGTTATCTGCATCAACAACGAACCACTGGGGATCGATAGTTTTTGCATTCGCCATATAAGTTTTAGTCGTAGACACCGGTATTTCCTCAAACGTAAACGATTCAATATTAAAGACTTATGCCAATATGCACTTCAAAAAGGCATGTTAGATTGTAGTCAATCTTCCGCGATTCGATTAGAAAACGCCGACAAAATGAGCGCATACCAACCGCAGGGGAGCGGATAACAGTAACCTTTTTAACTCACATCTTCAACTTATGTGAGACGGAAAATTTGAGCTGGACTACAAAAAAGCACAGAAAAGCCACTTTTTTTCTCAGAATGAGGCATGTCTCAGGAATACCTGAACGAATGAGATTAGAGAAACGACAGCAGCGTCAATTGTAACGCTTGAGAGGTAACCTGAAGATTCGCTTCGAAGGCCGTTTGCCTTTGAGTGATTTCTACAATCACTTCAGTCAGATCGACTTCAAATTCCTTCGAAATTGAATCCTTGAGTTCCACTTCCTGATCTTTGAGTCGGTTATCAGCCTCTTGCAGAACTTTAAGACGAGATCCAATATCACCTCGGAGACGAGTCATCCTACCGATTTCGACCTCAATCAAAACACCGATCCGCTCTATCTCCTGATCATTGCCATTTCTCAAACCAGTTTCCAATCGGGAAAGCAGGCTCAAAACTCCTTTGGATTCCAAAGGATTAGGCTCTTTGCCAACCAGCCCGACCAAAGGGTCATTGCCGGCTTCCACACCAGCGATACCTAGTGCGAATGCAATTTCAATCGGAGGAATTTCCAACTGCCCCGTTCCCGATCCATCAAAAATCGTAAGGCCATTGCCTGTAGTATTGAGTGCTGCCTGGAGCTGAATAGGTATAAAATTCCCTTGTAACGGAATCGCATTATTTGTTCCCGGTTCAGTGACAGCCAACCCCAGGGCTTCCGAAACCACATCACTGGCAATGCTCAATGGCCCAGCACCAGAATTATCAGTGATCTGGATGGCGTTTGTTGTTGGATCAATACTGGCAACCAGATTGCCTGGATCAACGGCGTTGATGGTATCCAGAACGTCTTGAACAGTAGTATCACCAGCCAAATTGACATTAACAACCGAAGCATCTCTACGGGTAATATCCAGTGTTGTCGCACCAACGGGAACCCCCTGTCCCAGATTCAAGTCAGCCAGAAGAGTGGTCCCGTCAAATGTCTCGAAATCATTGATCTTATCAATCACATCTTGAACGGTAACCGAACCGCTCAGATCAATATCGATAGTCGATCCATCACGGCGAATGATTTGTAGTTGATTTGAAGAATCAACATCAACGCCCCTCCCATAATTCAATTCGGAAAGCGGGGTACTTGCTGAAAAAGTTGCAATTCCCAAACCGGCTGCATTGGTCCCACCATCATTCTCACCAATTGAAAAATCGGCACCACTAATGCGACTAGAAATTGCTAATCCATTCTGATTTTTATTTATCCCGAGATTTAAATTCGGATCAAGTGTGCGTATCAGGTTAAACACATCTTCAATCGTATTCGCGGTAGAAAGATCAATCGTTTCCGTTTTCCCAGCGTTATTGATCACCAATCCTTTACCGATGGTCGTGCCGATTCCTGTGCCACCATTGAGCGAAGACAGTGTCGTTTGCAGCGTGATACCCGGATCAATATCAGTCCCGTTTACTTGAGCCACCGCGGCACTGGCAATTCCCAAGTCGGTAGCAAGAGTGGAACCTGCTAAATTTGAGACAGCGACTGCACCAGCCGAAGGAGTCAAGCGGAGACCGTTTTCACTTGCGGGATCAACATCGACGGTCAAAGTCAACGGCCCCGCTGCAAACGCGTTTTCTAAAAGCGTCTTAAGATCTTGAACTGTTTCCGCGCCAGAAAGATCCACCGTTTGTGTCTGGGGAGTTCCATTATCCAATGTCACTGTAAGCGAACCTAGACTCAAACCGCGGCCACTGTGTAAATCGGAAACTCTCGTTTGTAGAGTCAATGCAGGATTGATGTCGTCTCCGACTTCGGGCGTACTAGCAGAAAACGCCGTAATCCCATCAAAGTTGTTTGCAAGTAATACTTGTGAACCGAGGTACGATTGAATCTGATGAGTGTCACCCCCATACACAATCTGTCCATTAGCCAATTCTTTAAACGGAGCAACTTCTGTTTGACTACCAGAAAAAAGATATTGACCTCGAAACTCTGTATTGCCGATGTTACGAACCTGTGTTCGTAAAGATGCAATCTCATCGGCCAGCGCAAGCCGCTCGGCATCAGTCACTGTATTACCGATGCCTGACAGCGATAGAGATTTCGCCGAATTCAATGCATCTCCTACACCAAGCAATGCAGCTTCGCTTGCCGTCAATAAACTGGCGCTGGTGTTGACATTCGTCTGATACTGTTGCTGACGTTCGAACGAGCTCTGCATGATAATGGTACGTAATGCTGCGCCAGGCGATTCACTGGCTAAGGTGAATTTCTGCCCCGTCGATACCTGCTGCTGAAGTTTCGCTAATTCTAAAGCATTATCATTCAGTGAAACCTTCAACCTTTCAGAGAGCATTGTAGAAGGCAGACGGCCTGGCAGTATGGGACCAATACTCATTGTTCATTACACCAAAAGAACTTTGAAACGAATCTGATCAAAACCTTGCTCTAATCAGATATTAAGTAAAATAGTAAATAGTTCATCCACTGTACTGACCAGTCGCGCAGCAGATTGAAACGCACGCTGAAACTTTAATACATTGATGGTTTCTTCGTCGATACTGACTCCGGAAAACTGCTCACGTTGTCCAAACAAGGATTCTCTAAAGGCTTGTGCTCCTTCAGAGAGCGCTGCCTCTGATGCAGAAGACTGTGCGACATTCCCTACAATTTTTTCATAGTAGCCATCCAGATTAATGCCTCCCAGAGCACCGATGGGATTCTCGGCAAACGCGGCTAATAAAACAGCATTGCTACCATCTGAAGGCCCTCCTCCCTGACCTGTTGCTAAAAATTGTTGATTCTGTTTTATCACAGAATTAATTTGAATGTCATTGGAATTACTACCCATAAATAAAGTATTGATCCCAATCGTAGCCAACGCGCCGCTCGTATCATTGGCAAATTGAAACTCGAAGTCAGAGCTTGCGTTAATTGTAAGATGTCCATCAGTTGTCACCGTGGAACTCAAATTGGCAACACCGCCGATAGCCGCTGACAAACTGTTCAAAGTGGTATCCGCGCCAATCCCATCCAAGTCGACATTGATAGTGGAAGTATTTGTAAGACCAGTTGTTTTGTTAGTGACTTTGATTTGAAAACTACCATGTGTAGCCTGAAAAGGCAGCCCGGACTGAGTGGAATTGAGTGTTACAGTAGGATCAAGTGCGCGTGATGCAGATGTTAATTGTTCGAAACCAGCCGTTCCCTGGCCCGAAGCATGAATTTTATTAAACTCAAAAATCAGATTGGAAGTATAAGTATCGAGCTCATCAACAAACCCACCTAGAATGTCATCCCGTCCTTCGACAATCCCTTTAAGTTCTCCCCCGGTGCGTGAAATCGTACTATTGGTCTGTGAGAGTAATACTTCGTGTACAACGACACCTCTGTCTGTGTCAGTTTGCAATGTCAGTTTTTGAGAAGTTCCCGCCAAAACAAGAAAATCAGAACCGGTAAAAACATCAATCGCACCATCATTTCGTTCTCGGTAGCGAACGGGAACCAATTCTGATAAACGATTCAATGCTGTATATCGTTGCGTTCTCAATCCACCAGCATCACTTTGTAATAAACCCGAAGCCTCCAACCTGGAAATCTTGGGATTCAGATCGACGATTGTGTCTATCAGCTCATTGGCTTCTTTCACCAGATTTTCAACATTGACCGATTGGACTTCTCTTAGTTCATTGACTCTTAAACGCAGTGAACTAATTTCTGTTGCGAACTTCTCGGCTTCGTTGATCACAAAATCACGATTGGGAATCGAATTGGGTTGATTCACTACATTATTGATCGTCGCCAAAAAATCATTAAGCCCCGTTGAAAGATCTCCACCAGATAACTCTCGTAACTCACTCTCCAGTTGTTTATAAATCAGATTCCGTTCCTGAATTGAGGAGTATTCCGTATTAGCTGAATGAATACGCGTTTCCAAGAACAGGTCAATTTGTTGCTGGATTCCAGAGATTTGTGCTCCGGTTCCCAGAACAAGCGCACCTTGTCGAAACGGATCTGCCGCATTAAGCACTAATTCTTCGCGGATATATCCGGGAGTACCTGCGTTTGAAATATTCTGACCGGCAACTTGAATACCAGTCCCGAATATCTCAAGCGACTGCTTGGCCATTGCTAGCGTTGCATTAAGTCCCATGGCAACAATCCCGTAAAAAATAACGCAATTTCAACGCATCAAATTCAGCTCCTCGTGAAACTGAACTAAGCCGATGCGTCAAAAATCGCCCCCCCTGTATTGTTTTCATTTTGACCGCGCGAATAAGTAGGTACTTTTTGCCCCGCATGGGCAATGAGTTCCAGAATCTGTGAATAGTGTTGGTAGGACCGTTGTGAGACAATCCACTGCACCCAACTTTCGTGCCTTAAAGCTTGTGAGCGCTCTTGAGCATCATAAATACGTTGAAAAATAGGATTCGATTCATCCACACCCAACCCGGAGAGTAAATTTTGCATCGAATCAGCGGGAAGCCCCTGCTTTTCTGCTGCCTGTAGCAGTTGCTGCCGCCTGAGTAACACGAATTGAAGCTCTCGTGTCAGTTGTTCTTCAAGAGTTCCCAGCTGTTCGATGAGTGCAACATCGACTAGCTTGAGTGCTTTTGATTTTTCCTGATAGAGATTAAGCAGTTGTTTTTGAATGGGTTCTAAATCATTAAGAATCCCAACTGTTTGCCCTAACAACTGCCTTTGAATGGTCTGCGTAGACGCAGTCTGTTCTGCATGCATGGGAGCCCCCTTTCTCCCTGATTACATAATCCACCCTCGCGGGTGGTGAAAATCGCCTATCGTTATAATCGACATAATCGGACCATCTCTCGCGTCTGATTTAGTCATAATCTTTCAGAGATGCGCAAACTCTTGTTTTTTAGGACGTTGCGCTAGAAGAAACATTGAGAGATTCTACAGACACTGCGTTCATTTGCCGCGCAAAAGAAGAAAAGAGGGTATCTGAAAACGCGCTCCCCTGATTCTTAGCCAGATCTTCAGAGACTTGCTGATCCATGTGAGACTGAAACAGCTCTTCAGCTTGACCACCATGAAAGTACGCGGGCTTATTTTGTCCAGACCTCAAAGCTTTGAACATCTGCTTGTAAAAGGTACCTGCGACAAAATCCTGAAACGCCTCTTTCATCTCCGGAGAACTTTTCTGAGGCTGAGTTAACTGGGCAGGCGCATTTGTATCATTTGTAGTCAGTGATGGTTGATTGATTGATGGTTGAATTCCAGACAGGGGGGACATGGCTGGTTTTCCCTTTGAAAAAATGAAAAGATAGTTGGAACAAAATCCTGTCAGTAACGATTAATGTTCATCGTACTCAGCATGAAGTTTTCCTGATCGATGCAATTCGCGAATGATACTAATGACATCCTCAGTGGGAACTCGCAACTGATTCAACGCTTCAACTAATTGTTGCAAACGTTGTGTACTCTGTTGACCTTGTTGACCAATAATGGGCACAAAGCCTCCTGGTATCCCTCCCTCTGCAGCATTACCAACACCTACAGTAAGATTCCTATGTGAAATCACAACCGGACTAATTTCGACTTCACCGGTAACGACCACGGTTTGTGACTTTGGATTGACAACCACACGAGCCTGTTGATGGGGACGGTCAATCCCCACTTCCATCACTGCCGCAATAAATTCGACTGGAGACTCTGTATATTGTTTTGGAATTCTAATAAAGACTCTGCCTGGCCCCAGTGCAATTGCTAACTGTCGATTTCCGGCTTCGAAACTGAACTCAGAGTTAATCACACGCGAGACCTCACTGGCAGTATGAAAGCCTGCATGTCGCTTATCGATGAGTAAGGTAATGGAACGCGTTTTACGGTCAATGAATGGAAGTTCGAAATCTCGTTCCATGACCAGGCCATTAATAATTTTCCCAGTCGCAAGTGAGGTTTCATCCTCCAGAATGATGGCTCCGGAACAAAGACCTGCGCCCACTCCATTTCCGATTTCTGGAGTGGCAACGGGAGCAACCAACAATCGTCCGCCTCGCAAACTTTTGGCTCCCAACATCGAGCTGACAAAGCAATCCAGTTTTTGCCCTTTACGAATCCCACTAGCCGGAATTGTGGCCTCGATCATAACCAATGCCACATTATTGGCTCCAGAAAGATCTTTTAGATCAACGACAGGATTATTCAAATGTTTCAAAGCCGCTGCCAGACTTCTTATGGCTGGCAGATTTTTGCCACCATCTCCTGTTCCATCCAAACCAACAATGAGGCCCATGCCCATCAGTTTGATTTCCTTCATTCCATAGACGCTGCAAATATTCTCGACGCGTGTACGCGCCCACAAATCTGTAATAGAACAATGCAGAATTACCGTGAACACAATCAGTAAAGCAACAGACTTGAATAACCGGGCTCGCATAATATCTTCTTATCTTCGATCAACAAAAGGAAATTGGATTAAAAAGGAAAGATCCAATCATACAAAACAACCCCCCATGGTCTTTTCGTGCTCTGATATACTTTGCCTCTCTGATGTTTTACAATATCCAAATTGGCAACATTCTCGCTTAATGCCGTGTTGTCACGGTTCACATCTTTGCTGCGAATTTCGCCGGTTAAACGATATTCCCAGACATCACGATTCGTTCGAATGCTTTTTCGCGCTTCCAGAATCAAATTTCCGTTGGGCCGAATATCAACCACAATCGCAGCAATCCGATATTGAATTCCTTCGCGATCCGCCAACTGCCCTGTACTTTGCAACCGGCCCTGTAGCTGTGCATCTATTTTAGGGCTATTCAAGGCAGCAGGTGCCAGATTCCCCATTTCATTGATTCGTAAAAATTCTTTCAACTCGGCTTTCAAGATTGCAGTTCGGTTTCGATTATAACGAGAATCAACGGTCACACTGGATTTTTCATCAACCAAAATGGTTATGATATCGTGCACTTTCACTACAATTGGCTCCAAAGGTGGAACGTAAATCAAAGAATAGTCTTTGATTAATGCAGGCTTCGGTGAATTCGAATATAAATCTCCTTGACCAAATGTATTTGCCAGTGACTCTGTTACTTGAACCGACTCAGAGACAACGCCGAACTGATCCATCTTAGCGGCGATTCTTTCATTTGGTTTTAGTCGTTTGCGTTGAGATCGCTGTGTTTTTTTCTCAATAACGGATGCGGAAGTACCCTGGGACGATCGTATTGCTGTGGCCGAGTTTGCCTGCACTGCTGGAGACTGTGCCTGAACAACCGAAGAACATAACAATACGATACATCCCAGAGAAATCGCCTCCCGTAATACTGCCAACAACCAATTGCGTTGGCAGATTCGCTCACTGTTTCTCTGATTCCCAACAAGGGTTTGCCATTTTCTACTGTAAAATTTTATCATCGAGCCCCCTTGCTCTTCGAATCACTGATTGAGAAGGGCTTCTACGCACTCCAGCGTGATTGATAGAACCTTTCGATCTCTTAGCACCGGAAATAAATTGAACTCCAGAATCGCGTTGGATTTCATTTGTTGGCCGATAGTTGACTTCAGCCTGGTTATAACCAGATACCGTTGCCGTCAATCGATCGCGTCCCTCCAGTGCCATCAGTGTAATAGAATCTCCCAAACTACCATCGCCACGCGCTTTCATCTCTCTTCTCACGGTAATCCCTCCACGACGCGCGGAAACAGTTACGATGGCACCATCGCGAATGAGAGGTACTTCCATCAAATCCTGACTGCGTAAGACATGAGATTGATGTACTGTGCGTGTTAATTCTCTACTGATCACAAGTTGAGGATCGGTGATTCCCGCCTGGTTTTTCTCGGGTTTAACCCAGATAAGATCATCGGCACGAACTACCGTCCCCTTATTCAAAGTATACTTTGCGGCCAAGATTTCAGGAATGTTGCGGAGTTGGTAATACACGCGTGTCTGACGGACTGCTCCTTTGGAATCGATTAAGTCCAAAGTCAGTTCCTGCTCGGTGTCTAATATCCTGACTATCTTAGAAAAACGATATGCCTCTGGGTTACTCGTGCGAATCATCTGAACGTCGTTGCGTGGAACTCGCACTTTTACAGAATAGCTGTTTGCGTCTGTGAAAATTTGCTTTAACCAATCCGATAGCGCCTGATGCACTTTTTCTTCCGCTTTTTTCATATCCTGTTGGGTAGCGAGAGGCACTCGGCGTGCTGGTCGATCTGCTTGTTTTGAGCTGACACGGACCTGACTTTTGCCGGTGAGTTCAAGTTTGCTAAGATCCACTCCTAATGCTTGCAAGCGAGTGCGAATATGAGAAATCGTAATCACCTGGGTCCGCCCTTGAGGTGGTGCAGGCTGTAGCGCCATCGCTTTCATGCGTGCAATTTGCTCTGCATCTGCATCTAAAACATCAGCGATGTCTCCTAAATGAACAACCGGCGTCTCAACAACAGCGGCTGCCTTCAGTCGAAGTATTTCCGCACGCAGCTCGCCTCTGCTCAAACAGCAGACGACCAGTAACAAGCTCAATATCGAATTGATCCAAACGCGAGACATAAATACAAACTTTATCTAAATGAAGAACTATTTTGTTTTCAGATTGGAACCACGGATGTTGACAACTGTCTACAATGCTCCATCATTGACAGCTTGCGCTACTTGGCTATTCGGTTTCACTAATTCAGAAACCGACTCCACGTTTGACTGTGCAAGAAACCCTTGACGCAATTGCCCCCGGCCTTCTCTTCCAGGGTCTCCCACTGAAGGACTGCCAGAAATTCTTGTTTCTAAGTACAAATTATCATCCTGCCGTACCAAACCCTGATTGTTAATAAATCTGGCAAGTTGAATATGACCAGCAACTTGAGTATTGGTTTCCCCATACCGTTGGTAGCTGACCACGCCATCCCCGGAAATGAAAATATTGATCGCATCTTGAGGAATACTAAGAGCCGGTGAAATTGAATAACGTTTGTCTTTTGAAGCCAATACAACATCACCATACTCGTCAAGCGTGAAATTTCCAGAACGAGTATATACAGTTTGAATTTCATCATTAATCTGAAAAAAGCCATCACCTACGATCGCAATATCAAACACATTACCTGAAGGCAAAAGTGCTGTCTGAATAAATTCTGCCTCTACTCCTTGAACCTTCGGTTCTAAATCAAGGCTGATGACTGTTGAATCAACATCAGTTAGGTGTGCTCCTATACCAAGACAAAAAATGAGCGACAATAATCCCAAAGTCGAAATGATCCAAAGACGAGACATGAAATACCATCTTTATTAAAATGAAGAGCTGTTTTGTTTTTTAGATTAGAAACGACGCATGTTGGCAACTGTCTGCAAAGCCTGATCGGCAGCTTGAACTACCTGACTATTCAATTCAAAGTTTCTCTGCGTTTGAATCAGAGCCACCAATTCGCGTACCGGTTCCACATTCGATTGTTCAAGAAAACCTTGACGTATTTGGCCTCGGCCTTCTGTTCCAGGATCTCCGACTTGTGGACTGCCGGAGCCTGTTGTTTCAGTAAATAGATTGTCACCCTGACGTAGCAAACCCTGGTTATTTATGAATCGGGCAAGTTGAATATTACCGGCAGTCTGAATTTGAGTTGATCCCTGTTGTTGATAGCTCACAACCCCATCCCCGGAAATGGAAATATTAATCGCATCCTGAGGAATAGAGATCGTGGGTTCTAGCAGATAACCTTTGTCGGCAGAGGCCATAACAACGTCGCCATTGGCATTGAGTGAGAAATTTCCTGCACGGGTATATAAAGTTTGAATTCCGTCATTGACTTGAAAAAAACCTTCACCCACAATCGCCATATCAAAATCACCAGTCGTAGGTATAATCGACCCTTGGTTAAAGTCTCCTTCTGTACTCTGAACTCGAGTTCCCAAACCAAGGCTAATCCCTGTCGGTGTAATATTTCCGGCATTGTCTTGAACACCCGGCAACTTGAAATGTTCATAGAAGATATCTTCGAAATTAGCCCGGCTTTGTTTGTAAGCAGTCGTACCCGAATTAGCCAAATTATTGGCAATGATATCGAGATTGAAAGCGTTTGCCCCCATTCCCGAGGCACCTGTATACAGAGCTCTGATTGCCATAACTAGTCTCCTTACTCTCGTAGCATCTGTAATTGATTACAGCAAACTCACTTGTTTAAAAATAATTTCCTAACGACGAGGCATGCTTTGGATCAAACGCCCTAAAGAATCGTCTTGTAACTTAATCATATTAATATTTGATTCAAACAACCTGGATGCCGACACCAATTCCATCATCTCTTCGATGGAGTTTGTGCCGGAAGCTTCCAGAAAACCCTGCTGAATATTCACAGGCCCTTCCATAGGCGTCACGCGACCTTCCGTCGCATACAGGCCTTTGCCGACTTTGACTAATTCTTCGAGGGATGTGGGCATGACAACAGCTAACTGCCCTACAGAACCTAATGACTGACCATTCTGATCATAGGGAGTCACGACACCATCAGAGGAAATTTCGATGCGGACAGCCTCTATTGGAATCTTGATTTCGATTCCCTGTTCATCCAGAACCGGTAACCCATGATCGGCTGTTACAAGTTGGCGATCAGCATTCAGAGAAAGCGAGCCATTGCGTGTCAATAAGGTCTCGTTGTTGCGATCAACCTGAAAGAAACCCGGTCCTTTGAGTGCCAGATCCAATTCACCTTCTGTAGAAATAAACGAGCCGTTCTCGAAATTGGTACGAATCTCTTCGAGAGTGATGCCTCCCGTATGATTCTCCAGATCGCCGGGCAAACCATTTAAGGGCCCCTGCTTCGCATCATGTGGAGGATTCATGCGAAAAATAGGAATATCGCGCTTAAATGAGGTCGAATTGGCATTCGCCATATTGTTAGATAGCACATCAAGCCGAACCGAATTGGAATCAGCTCCCTGTGCAGAGAGGTACATGCCGTAAATCATCTTGATACCTGACTTGAGCCGCTGTAACCAGATCTCACAATCCTAGCACAACGAGAACAATGAGTTCCGATAGACACTCCCCCCACTTGATCTATCGGATCGCTACAACAGGTATCTTTAACTTAATCGGAAAATACAATCCATTCCCTCTATATTCACATATTTGTTTATAGAGCAGAAGCAATGTGCATGCACCAAATGAACAGTATCGCAGTGCAATAATAATCAAGATATGCAGAAGATGAGGCTTGGTTCAAAGAATCAAGGCAAACTCGTGGGGGTAGAAAAAACTAAGCCTGTTGATTTGAAATGAAAAAGAAACAGGCACCATAAACGACTCTGTCATCAGGGCAGCTAATTTCCTGAGCCACAGCGATTTCAAAAACCACAACTCTGGACTGCAGAACTTTCTACTTCAAACTGACCGACAAGCTTACTGATCTCGGCTCGATTCACCTGCACATCGTCAGGTGCTTCCACACCCAAGCGAACTCGATTTCCCTTCACTGATAGTACTTTGATGGAGATATTACCATTGATAATAATCTCTTCATCCTTGCGTCTTGTGAGCACTAACATAGCTGGACTCCTTTCTTAAGGGTTCATTCCTTTGATAAACTTATCTGTTCCAACCTTATTACTGACAACTCCCATTGCCATATATAGTATACGTAGCAAAGGGGGTTCCGTTTGCTAGAAAAATCAAAATTTTTAGAAAATTTATCATAACCCGCAAAGCTTCATGAAATTTCCATTTCTCTCTCACATAACCACAAGTCATCCTATTTTAACATTCGCATATCATATAACGCAGCATCATACACTTTTGTTCGAAAAAAGCGGCGCATTTTGCAACAGTGGGTTAGAATTATACTGGAACACGAGGTCAAACCGATCAGTAGCTTTGACATGAGGCTGAGTAGAACATTGGGCCGATAAAGACTCTTAGAAGATAAGATAGAGAAGAAACGACTTCTCACACTACATTGATAATGATTAGGAGATCAGTCACTGATGCCATTATTTCACAATCAGTTTTTCAGCGGGATACTATTAGGAAGTCTGATTTTGACAACATCCGCTTTTGCGGCTGACCCTAAAGCAAAGACTCAGCTACCTGAAATTATTCCCGGAACTCAAGCTCCCGCAAAACTTCCCTCTCTCGGGGAGGTCACAAGAATTATCCAGGAACAGTTCATCGGCTTGAAACATTATCAATCTGGGGATTTGATCACCCGTAGTGAGGTGAAACCGATATTCACACAACTTCAGAAAGCGGGCTGGGCCGTTAAAAAAGAAAAAGAAATCCTGAACCGCGTGCATGCGGATAACGATTTTCTGGCCACTCAACTGAGGACGGCGAAGGGGATCAAATTTATGAGAAAAATTTCGAAACTGCCAGGAGGTTATGATCGCTTGGACCATATCCTGGCAATGCCTTATGGGAAACGGCGCATCAAGGAATTCATCAATTCTCCCGGCGGTAATTTGATGATTGAATATATGACGACGACAAAAGGAGGCAAGAACCTTGGTAAATATCTTTCCCAGACGAAAACAGGAAAGGGGTTCAATGCCCCCACGCGTCGCATCTATACCGAAGCCGAATTGGTACAAGTGCTTCAAAAAGCTTATCTGAATGAAACTCGTCAGAAAAAGCGACGGAAATAACTTCAGATTACCCCTCCAAGTTCACTCCAAATAATTCAGCACTCTCGGCCACATCCTCTTTGCATGCTTCGATCATTGTTTCTATTTGCTCTGCATCGAGTTTGAAAAAGGAAGTGAGAATCTCTTCTGCTTCCAGATACTCGGCTGAAGAGTAGTTCCATAATGAACCAGCAAGTAGACTACCTGTCCGCAATGCAATGCCTAAAGGGCATCCATGTTGTGCCGTTCCATGATGATTTTCTACGGCGGTCACAACCTCCTGTGGAATATCCCAATGGTCAAGCAAGCGTGCTCCCAGCAATGCATGATCAAAACCAAAATATTGCTGTTCACTATTTATGAGCGCATCTCCATGAGGATAGCTCTCATAGATCAGGCTGTATTGTTCGCGTTCCACCTGTGATAAAACCAGAATTCCCACATCTGCTAATAAACCTGCTGTATACGCTTCATCTTTTTTCAAACACTTATGATGATCCGCTAGAAATGAAGAAATAGAAGCCATTGTTAAGGCACGCTGCCAATAGTCAGCAAATATACGCCCTTTACTTCCCTTAGTCAGTGACTCAACCATCGAAAAGCTGATCGTCAGCATTCGAATCGTATCTTTTCCAAGATAGGAAACAGCGTGTTTGATACTCGTAATTTGTCTCGCAACTCCATATTTGGATGAATTGACTACCTGCAGAATTTTGGCGGCAAGACCCGGATCATGTTCAATACATTTCACAATGTCATCAATCACACCTCCTGGATCGCGTGTCAATTTCAAGATTTGTTGCGCTACCTTGGGAGCCGAGTGCAATCGATCTAGACGTTGTACGAATTTATCAGCAAGATCAACAGAATCTGTATAGTTTTCAACTAACATGACTACCCTCTTTTCATTATTACTATTTTGCCAGCTAGAAAGCCCAATTAATGATCACTGAACTCAAGTGAGTCTGTGATGTATAAAGAATCTATCTTTAAGAAAAGCAGGAAGAGATTTAAACTGAAGTTCGAAAACGAAATTTTCGATTCTCTGATTCATCAGTTCCAGAAATAGCGGTCAGGTTAGTTATAGTGATTAATAAGTAAAACCGTGATAAAGGAAACACCTCCCTTTATTACTTATCACTCTATTTTATTTGAGGAGATGGATACCCGATTCCTGAATCTCATACGGCACAAGTGATTCATCGACGGCACTGCCTCGGTGCTTGGCAATATGTAAAGCGCGACTCATTCGATTTCCTTCTCGAATTTTCCCCATCAGAATAATCGTGTTCGCGTTTGATAACACGTCGCCACTTTCGAGGGGGCGTTGAATCAAATCATCCAGCATTACTTCATGAGTGGTTAATAACAAAAGACAACCGATCTCCTGAGAATCATAGCGGTGATGTTCAACCTGCTCTTGATTGCTGCGGAACTGAGCTCGAAATAGATCGCGGGCGACCCAGTCATATTCTTTTCTCAAAATCTGGTGATACACATATTCAAACGCATGAAACTGAAATGATTCGCTGGGACGCTCTGTCGGCTCGATTCCATCAATTACTGTTCGCCTCACACCATGCACAAAATTGGAATAAAAGTAAGCAATCGCGGAATCCAGCTTTTTGACAAATTCCAACTTCCACTCTTTCCACTCGTCCAATTCCATATCACGCCTTGTGACCCTGCGACCACTTTGGCGAAACAGATGTTGGTAATCTTTCCGCGCCTGCTTCTCATCCCAAATCGTTTCTAGATTGAAAGGTGTATCGACGCTCTGCTCTCGAATGTTCCACTGAAACAGACGCTCGGCATACTCACTATGACTTTGAGAATCACCGCGCGTTGCCATGTCAAATAAAATACCACTCTGGCCTTCCTGCGAGAGTCCTGCCTGCGCATATTGAAGGCCCAGTTGGGTTTTGCCGATACCAGTTGCTCCTAACACCACGGTTAGCTTGCCAGGTAAAAGGCCCCCTGACAGCATGTCATCCAGTTGAGGAATTCCTGTTTGTTGTCGCGACTCTGACATATTTATTAATCTCGCGGACAGACAATCCACGCCTTATATTTGCTATCTCGATAGCTGCCAATTGATCAGAGATCAAATCGAAAGAAAACGATCTCGGGCAGCCACATTCCAATGGTCCACCACCTGGCCTCCACTCACAACCGTCACAGACTTATGTAAAGCTGAAGTCGGACAGACGTGTCGAGGGATTGCCAATAATTCATCACCCGGCTGAAATTCATTGGCGCGCGCGCTCATGACTACGAGATGCTCTTCATTTTGCAGTACGGCTTTCGCATCTGGGAGATCAGGAAACCAGCAACGATTTTCCATTGCCGGGTCAGAGGCAATCGCCTTATACCCTAAATCAAACGTGATCCGATCCGGACCAGGACGACTGATAACGCGCGTTAATACTAAACCTGCCGGAGTAAATTTCAAGTCGGGAAATAATTCACCATATCCCACATCATGTAGCACACAAGTTCCCGGACAGACTTCGATATCCGGATCATCGAAACTGGCAAAAATCGGAAATGACCCTGTGGCGCCCGCCACGATGCGAGGCACTGCTAAACCTTCCGTAATCAATTGATCGCGTAATCGACTCACATCATTCCAGACCGCATTGACGGCTACTTCACGTTCCTGAAAATCAATCTGATGGTTCTGTCCGTCATACACATGTAATCCAGCGGCAATTAACCCCGGCGTATTTGCAATCATTTGATACAATTCAACAGCAGCGTCTCCTGGTTCGAGTCCGGTTCGATTTTGCCCTGTATTCAAATCGAGAAGCACTTCGATCTCAACACCAGCAGCTGACATTGCTTCGCCTAATTGCTGAATTGGCCCCAGGTGATCCGCTGTTACTTGCAGTGAAACATCGGGCCAACGTTTCCGAAACTCAACCGCACGGGCGATATTTGGCCCCACCAGATTATAAGCCAGACAGATATCTTTGACTCCCGCATCAGCCAGCATTTCTGCTTCCGGAAATGTTGCCGCCTTGTGTTTCTCAATACCCATTGAAAGCTCGAGCGCGATGATTTCGCGCATTTTATGGGTTTTGCAATGCGGACGTAAGCGGCTGGGATCTCCGATGAGCTCAATCATCTTCCGCAAATTGTCTTCAAGCAAATCCTTAAAGATAATCAAACCTGGAGAAATAATCTGACTTGTATCGTCAATCTGATAACGTGCATCCATGAGAGGATCTGATCTCATTTCTAAAAATTAAATACCTTGGAAGAAAACGTTTTCCGCCGTCTGTTCCAAAATCCATTTTTTATCATTTTGAGAAAGAAACGGCAAACCATTCTGAATCAAGTCAATGGACGCTTTATAAGTATGGTCACCCTGAACCTGATAAGGACAGTCAGTCGCCCACATCAATCGATTCGCCCCAAACGCCTGATATACTTTCTTAATCAGTGGGGCCAAGTCATGATAAGGCATCTTCTTTTTTCCAAGCGCGTAAAACGCGGAAGTTTTCACATACACATTGGGATGTTTGGCCATCTTGCATAACAAATCGACCTCTTTAGGATCAATTTCACCCGTGACACCGATTCGGGCAAGATGATCGATGACCACCGTCGTATCGCGATGCTTTTGACACATTTTATCCAAAGCTGGCAAACCGACGGCATCCATCAGACAGCACATCGCCAGCCCTTCTTTGGCGCCCGTCTTCCACATCTGCTCCATGCATTCCCCATCCAGCCACTCGTCGACCCTTTTCGTTTTGGGAGCAATTCGGAATCCACGCACACCTTTCTTTTTTAATGCCAGCATTTCTGGTGTTGGATTTTCTCCATTCTGATTGATCACAGCCACACCTGAAAACATCCCTGGATATTTAGCCATCGAATCCAGCATGTAACTATTATCGAATCCATAGAACGACATCTGAATCAAAACAACCCGATTCACTCCGACTGCCATCATCTCTGTCTGTAATTGTTCCGCAGTAAAACTGGGTGGCTGCATTTCAGAAACTTTTCGTCCTGGAGCCAATGGATATTTTTTAATATCGGGAGTCCAGACGTGCGAATGTGCGTCAATATATTCCATAGCATGATCCTCTGATGTAAATCTAATAGAATCGAAGAACCCAAATCAGGAACTGGTCTTGGTCGTGTAAAAGTATTTTTGTACTAGTTCATCCGGAGGTGGCGCTGTCAGCTTCGTCACAATAAACCCGGAAGCAAAAGACACAAACAGTCCAATGATAATTGGATCGAAATTAAACAACTGATAAGGCCGGAAGAAACTTCCATTCACAAAATACCCGGTGACATACATGGCAAGATGCACGGAAAACCCACCGATCATCGCCCCCATTGCACCCGCTGCATTGACTCGTCTCCAGTACAGGCCATAGACAATCGGCGCTAGAAAACTGGCTGCCAAACCGCTGCCGACATAAACAATAATATCCTGCAAAAATTTGGGAGGATTAATCGCCACGACCATCGCAGCAGTTCCGATCACAAACGTAGCAAGATAACTCAAAAGCTTAATTGTTTTCTCACTGGCCTCAGGATTGATATTACGCTGATACACATCGCGAACCCAAGCGGAAGAGATCAGAAGCAAAAAACTGTCGACGGTTGACATCACAGCCGCAAAAGGAGCAGCCACCAACAGTCCTGCTAACCAACCCATGCCGATATTCTCTGTCAGGAAAACAGCCATAGCCGGCATGATGCGATCTGATTGACCTTCCATTCCCGGCAATAAAACCCGGGCACAACAGAAGATGATCACTAACGGGAAATAAATCAGTGTGTAATAAATGGCGACAGTACAAATCGAACGTTGTAGCGTTTTCGTATTATTAAAGGCCATCAATCGGACCATATTAGCCGGTTGGCCTGTTCCGGAGATCGCCCACATGAAGAAGAAGGAGATCGCCAGACTCAAAGGCAAAAATCCACTGGAGCTATTTTGGCTTGGCCCTGGCCCAACGACATAAGCTCCCTGTTGACTCCCTTCTTCGCCATAAGCGTAGGCTTTCAAATCAATATTCGAAACGCTCACGTCATCCAGAAAATTTTCTTTGGCTCTACGACCGAGAATTCGCTCAATATCTTCAAGAGTTGTCAGTTGGAGTACTTTAACTTCATTTATAGATGTCTGACCTGCCGGAATTTCTGTGGCACGAGTGACACGAAATAGAAGTGGTACCTTTGAGCCAGGTATTGGTTCGTCAGTAATCCAAGTGCCTGCATCAATATTGACGATATCCTGGCTGGACTTATTCAGCGTGAGTGTAATACCCCCTTTATCTTCAGCCGACACACGCGGTGGCGTCATTTTTGCCATCAGCTTGGTTGTATTTTCCAAGCCTCCCGCCTGTGAAATGGCCAGTGGCAGCATGATGATCACACCAACAACCATCACGATACCCTGCATCACATCGGTCCACACAACGGCATGAAAACCACCATAGGTTGTATAGAGAATCACTGCGATACCAAAGACGAGTAAGCACAAAAGATATTCAGGGCTCTCGGCAGAGGAAAGAAGTGGCAGGCCTGCAACTGCATTCGCTAATCCATCTGCAGTACTTTCAAATACTGTTACACCTTCCAGTAGTGTCTGCAAGATTAAGCTACCTGCTTTAAATTGAGCAACTAGATTGAACGACATGAAAAAAACGATCAACGAAACTGCCATCAAACCAAACAGGGGGCTTTGAAATCGGTCGCGAATGACATCGGGCACTGTGATTGATCCGGAACGTCGTGCTACCTGATTGAGTCGTTTACCAATGAAACCCATCGTACAGATCGGTACCACCATGTAACTCCCAATCCACAGCGCAAGGATCCAACCATGAGAGTAAATTTTTGACGGGAATCCGGTAAAGCTTCCACCGGAACTGCTGGTTGCAGCAAACGTCAACGCAAATGCCCAGACGCCTAACCCACGACTTCCCAGAAAATATTCACTGACAAAGTTTTTACTTTTCAGTAAGCGATTTGATAGAGCAGCCAACACAAACACGGCGGCTGTATAAATCAAAAAAGCAACGAGGGCAGCATCCGAACCAGATTCCGCAAATACGACCGGCAAACTGGTATTGGTATTGAATAGAAAGCTCA
>JAJDEK010000438.1 GCA_029259875.1 Planctomycetaceae bacterium | reverse complement strand
CGACCGTTATTGGTACCTGTCCTGATTTGTTTCGCATTGTTTGTTTCTTTGCCTTTGTTGTCTCGGCTGTTAAAACGAGTTTCCCAAAAGATGTCAAACTCAGACTCAACAGAATCGACAGCAGGGCAACAGGCTTCGATTTCGCTGCGATTACTGTACGTGGGAGTTTTCGCTTTTCTAATCAGTTGGAGTTTACACGGTTTGAGTTTAGGTCTGGTCATCGCTTCTTTGGGAAATGAGGGGCTTGATTTACAGCAGTGGCCTCTCTGGACTGCCGCAATTTCTGCAGCACTCGCGTTGGGATTTGCTGTCTTATTTGCACCAGCGGGCCTCGGTGTTCGAGAAGGGCTCCTGGTAGCTATTCTTGCCGGCTGTCCAGAGATAGGACCTGTTAATGCCTTTGTAGCTGCCTTATTAATGCGAATTGTTTCTTTTACTAGTGAAATATTATCAGCCTTTGTTTTATACTATGGTTTCAGGAAGCGTGCGAAGGTTGAAAATACTTTGACACAACGAGATTCCTCTCCTGATATAACCTGAAAATGCCATCGTTACCATCTCTTGCGGGAAAGGGCTCTGTTATGCTCTCTATCATGATTCCGACTTTGAATGAATCGGAAAGTCTGCCACAACTATATCAGGAAATCTGTGACACGAGCCGAGAACATAATATAGATCTTGAAATGATTTTTATTGACGATGGTTCTACGGATACCTCTTGGGAAATTATTTCCAAATTGGCTGCGAATGATGAGCGTGTCTCTGGGATTCGATTCCGAAGAAACTTTGCCAAGGCAGCTGCGTTGACCGCAGGCATGCGAGCCGCCCGTGGGTCCGTGATCATGATGATGGATGCAGACTTGCAAGATGATCCCAAAGAGATTCCTCGTTTTCTGGAGAAAGTGGATGAAGGTTATGATGTTGTCAACGGTTGGAAAGAAAGGCGCCTCGATCCTTGGCATAAGGTTTATCCGAGTAAAGTATTTAACTGGATGGTTGGGAAACTGACCGGACTTTGGCTGCATGATCATAACTGTGGCTTTAAATTGTTTCGTAAAGACGTAGCTGCCGAGATTCGCATTTACGGGGAATTACATCGTTTTATCCCGGTTCTTGCCGATGCGCGGGGTTTTAAAGTAGCAGAAATTTCAGTCCACCATCGAGAGCGACAACACGGCCATTCCAAGTATGGTGTTCGTCGCTTTTTGAGAGGTTTTCTCGACTTATTAACTGTTCGCTTTTTGACTGGTTACGGGCAGCGTCCACAGCATATGCTAGGAGCCGTTGGCCTGATCTGTCTATTATTGGGTGGATTAGGTTTGGGATATTTGGGGTTTCTTTGGATCCTGACCAACTTGTTTGGATTGGGACTAGGGCCGATCGGCAATCGTCCTTTGCTCGCTTATTCCATCGCAGCGACCATTCTGGGAGGCCAAGCGATCAGTCTCGGTTTATTAGCGGAATTAATCGTGGCCTATACTGGTCGTCATCAGGATTCTTATAGCATTTCTGATAGAACAGATAGTGCTACACAGAACGAGCAAGAGATGATCGTCTAAAATACCTATCTAAGTTCCCGTCTTTTCAGATGCGTTCTATTTTTATCTCCGCATCCCCTTCCTCTGAATCTGTTGTTTTGTTTGAAAGCGAAACGTGAGATGAAAATTACTTTTCTCGGAGCTGCCGGCGAAGTGACTGGCAGCCAGCATTTGATCGAGACAGATTTACGGCGAATTTTGTTGGATTGTGGCTTGTTTCAGGGGCGCCGCGAAGAGACCTATCTCAAGAACAGCAAGTTTGCTTATCCTCCTGAATCTATAGATGCGGTCTTTCTATCACATGGCCACATGGATCATTGCGGGAACATTCCACGGCTTTACAACAAAGGGTTTCGTGGACCGGTTTTTTGTACTTCGTCGACGGCAGACATTGCAGAAATCATGCTCAAGGATAGTGCTCGCATTCAGGAAGAAGATGCCCGCTATCTGGCGAGAAAATTAATAGAGAAACATCCGCCGATTGAGCCACTCTATTCGGAAGAGGATGTGAATGGAGTCGTCAAACTATTTGAACGTCTGGACTATCATGAATGGCATGAACTGGGAGAGGATCTAAAAGTACGTTTTCTGGATGCAGGGCATATTCTGGGTTCGGCCATCATTGAACTGAAAATCAAAGATCAACGCGAATGGCGGCACATCGTTTTTACCGGAGACTTAGGCAGGCGGGATTTACCGTTACTCAGAGATCCCGAGCCAATTGAGGGTTGTGAGGTATTAATATCTGAAAGTACCTATGGTAATCGGGTACATGAAAAAGCGTCTGACATGAAGGAAGAACTTTACCAGATTTTGGATGAAGCCTATCGTGTTGAAGGGCGTGTGATTATTCCTGCCTTTAGTTTAGGACGAACTCAACAGATCATTTATTATTTGAATGATCTGTATAACGAAAAGCGTTTGCCGCACATTCCAATATTCGTTGATAGCCCTCTTTCAACCAGATTGGTTTCTGTGTTCCGGCATCACATTCATGATATGGATGATGACGTCGAGAAGGTCATCGAATCTGATAAAGATCCATTCGGATTTTCATTACTCGATTATGTTTCGTCACGAGCAGAAAGTATTGCACTCAACAAAAGAAAAGGGGCTTTTGTGGTCATTGCCGGAAGTGGAATGTGCGAGAATGGTCGCGTGCGACACCATCTGAAAAATGGAATAGAACAATTGGAAACGACGATTGTGCTTATGGGGTATCAGGCTGCTCATACTTTAGGGCGACGGTTAATGAACCGCGATCCCAGGGTGAAAATATTTGATCGATACTACCAGGTAAAGGCCAAGGTCGTTCAGCTCAGCGGGTTATCTGGTCATGCAGATGTCGAAGACTTTAAGTGGTGGTATGAAGAGTCGGCAAAACAAGGAAACATTGGTCAGGTCTTTCTGGTACATGGCGAACCGGAATCTTCGGAGGCATTGTCAGCATTGATTCGTGATCAGTGTGATCTGGAACCCATTATCCCTCAGTATCAACAATCATTCGAAATATAAGTATGCCATGACAAAAGCAATCAAACATCCTGATAAAAGTCTGCCTGGCTTAGGAATTAGACAGCCTTGGGCAGAGCTAATTATACGTGGTATTAAAACCATCGAACTCCGTTCCAGTCAGACTCATATCCGCGGTCCGATCTATGTTTATGCATCGAAAAAAATCGCGAAGACACCACATGCTGAGGCTGCCGCTGAGCAAGCAGGAATTAAGGTCGAAGAACTTCCTACTGGAGTTCTGATAGGAACCGTCGAAATCGTAGACTCGTTTCCCGCTAGCGCAAAACATAGTACCGCTTCAGGAGTGCCCGCCACACTCTTGAAAGGAAAATATGGATGGGAACTAGCTAATCCTCGACGCATGAAAGCTATCCTTACTCCCGACTATTTGCCTTATGGTGTTTGGTTTTATCCCTTTGTGCGCAAACAAACGGGTACTCGGAAGAAATAGAGATCGTTTAAGATCAGAGTACTCAGCCTTTGGTCGCTGTCATCATTTCACTGGCGTAATTGCCAATTGATGAAATGACCTCAGCATGAGTTTGATTGGGATCGGAAAACGCAGCAAACTGTTTCACAATGGCAGAGCCAATAATGAATCCGTCTGCTTTGCCACGCAACGTATCGACGTGCTTTGGCTTGCTAATACCAAAGCCAACAGCCAGCGGAAGGTCTGTCAAATGACGTAATGATTCCAGATGTGCGGTCAACTCTGCAGGCAATTCGTCACGTACTCCCGTCGTACCAGCAACAGAGATACAATAGATGAATCCACTGGCAGATTGCACAATACGTTTTGTACGATCTTCCGGCGTCAATGGTGAAACGAGTTGAACCAGATCTAAGTTAGCAGCTTTTGTTTTTTCTGAAAACTCCAGCGCTTCATCCCCAGGCAGGTCGGGTACGATCAGGCCTGAAAAACCGGCAGTCTTAGCTTCATTCAGAAATTTATCAGCGCCATAGCGAAAGATGATTGCGTAGGACACCATGCCAATCAAAGGAGGCAAAGTGATAGACTGATCTGCCGAGAGCGATTTCAAAACGTCAAATAGTTTATGTACCTGGAAGTGATTGTTTAAAGCGCGTGTATAGGATTCCTGGATGACAGGGCCATCCGCGATAGGATCGCTATAGGGAAAACCAATTTCAATGAGATCAACGCCCCGGCTTGCCAGCTCTTTCAAAACGGCAACTGTAGTCTCGAGATCAGGATCACCGGCAGTAATAAATGGCATAAAGGCCATCCGGCCTTCTGATCTGACCTGTGCAAATTTTTCAGCAATGATTTTAGTCACGGTTCGTTTCAGTACTTTTTATCTGAAGAGAGGAGACGATTAAATGAACGGTCTTTTTAGTCTAACTAAATTTCTTGGCCTAGCAAGCGAGCCACTTCATTCACGTCTTTATCGCCGCGACCTGATAAACAGACTACAATCGTTTCATCGGGATGAGCTTCCCGCGCCACTTTCATCGCGTGGGCAATCGCATGGGAAGACTCAATGGCGGGAATGATTCCTTCCAGTTTCGCCATCGTTTGAAATCCTTCAAGCGCTTCGTTGTCTGTGATCGCAGTATAGTTGACTCGGCCAGAGTCTTTCCAGTAACTATGCTCGGGACCGACTCCCGGATAATCCAGGCCAGCAGAAATCGAGTGTACGTCCATAGTTTGACCATCATTATCTTGTAGAACGTATCCGAAACTGCCGTGGAGGACTCCTTTGGCACCATAGCTCAATGTGCTGGCATGTTCTCCCGGTTCCGGTCCACGCCCGCCGGCTTCAACTCCAATTAATTTTACCGATTCATCATCGATAAACGGGTAAAACATCCCAGCAGAATTAGAACCTCCGCCTACACAAGCGATAACTTGATCCGGAAGCCTTCCCGTTTGCTCCAGGCATTGAGTGCGGGTTTCCTTTCCAATGACCGATTGAAAGTCACGTACCATCATTGGGAAGGGATGTGGCCCTATGACAGAGCCGATGATGTAGTGAGTCGACTCCACGCTTGACATCCAGTCGCGCATCGCATCGTTGACGGCATCACGTAACGTTTTGGAACCGCTGGTGACAGCGCGAACTTCCGCCCCCATCATTTTCATATTGAACACATTCAGCTTTTGGCGGCGGATATCTTCTTCGCCCATATACACAATGCATTCGAGTCCAAATCGTGCACACGCGACGGCACTCGCGACTCCATGTTGACCTGCCCCTGTTTCGGCGATGACCCGCTTTTTGCCCATTCGCATCGTGAGTAACGCCTGGCCGATCGTATTGTTGATCTTGTGTGCGCCGGTATGGTTTAGATCCTCACGCTTGAAATAAATTTTGCCGCCTCCACAATGTTCTGTGAGACGTTCTGCAAAATAGAGAGGGTTGGGCCGACCGACATAATGTTTTAGCAAGTGATTCAGTTCGGACTGAAAAGACTCATCTTGTTTCGCTTTTTCATATTCCTGAGTCAGTTCCTCTAAGGCATGCATCAACGTTTCAGGAACAAATCGTCGTCCAAACTCTCCAAAACGTCCTGAAGCGTCTGGCACGTCAGATA
>JAJDEK010000437.1 GCA_029259875.1 Planctomycetaceae bacterium | reverse complement strand
ACTGTGAAGTCAAGCTTCTCTCCTTTTGTAAATGACTGCCCGCTGTTATGGCGGAGGTAGTATTTGTGATAACGATCGAGGTCCCAAATGTGGCTGGCGCTATGGTTGCCTGCGATGACTTTGGGAGTATAACATAAAAGACCGAGTTGATTTTCCGGGTCATATTGAGCAACCCAAGTCGTATCTTTGCTGACTGCCATTTTATTGGAATGTGATAGTGCCCCTTTTTCGATTGATCCATCTGGAAGTTGGGCAATCCACTTTGTTGTGGAAGGGGGAAAGCAGTGCATGAAATAGTAAAGTAGATCTATCTTACAATCTTCAAGGGCTTCCATCTGTGTCTGTTCTTCAACAAAGTCATTTGTGAGAATAATTTTGGCACGGACTTTGAATTTCCAGATTGTCGATTCTTTGATGAATTGAATCCGTTTACCGGTAATGGTCTCTCCCGTTTTTGTGATAGGAACATCCTTGCCATCAACGATCAGTGTTAAGCGATGGACGACTTCTCGACCCCCTTCTTTGTGTCCTGTTCCCCACCATTGCCCCCCTTGGGGCTTCAATACGGTTCCATAATGGCCGTTATTCAGACTAAATAGATGATCGCGATAGAATATCTTCTCAATGGTCCAACCGCTGGCAGCATCAATGGGAAGCGTGTAGTTCTTTGTTTTGAGAGTCAGAAAACCTGTCTCTGGCACTCCCGCATCGTACAGACGCTGCGAAGTCTCTTTTTTGTCTGTGATTTCAGGATTGGCAGAGAGGACATCGTTTACAGAAAAAAACACGACAGCAAGCCAACTGGCAAGAATAAGTTTGATCATTGTCTGAAAAGGTTTCTCTTTTTTATGAAGATATTGGTAACACGAGACTCGAATCAACTATCCGGATGTTCGTCTCTGGAGTGACAGAACTCTTATGACTCCCGTGACTATATTATCCGTTACGAATTGCAGTTGGTAACCCTAAACATGAGTCTGCCTCGATAAATATCGTCTTTGGGGGACAGAAACAGAGAGGCAGTGAGACAGACTGGGTTTCAACTGTCGGTTCAGCTCAGCTTTGGTTTGTTAACCAAAGACCACTTTTAGCACGGCAATGTTGACGCAGTTGATAGTGACAATTGCGAAGATGAATTCCCTGTCTGTCGACGAGTCCTGGTACTTTTGTCTGGAGAGAACTTTGATGAAAACAGAGCGTGATACGGTCTCGTTTAGCGCGACTCTAGCTGTCTGTCTAGACTCGCTGTTTTTGCTACGTTCTTTTTAAGTTGTTTCTCTGCCAACATCTTTTCTGAGCTTTCAGCTACTTTATCCGCCAATATTCTCGTGAGCTTGATGGCTCCTGGATGATTGAGGTGTAATGGATCAGCGAAGTTCTCGATTGGCCAATAATAAACTTCGTCAAGAAAGTGGACCGATGCAATACTCTCGTTACCCTCTTTCAATTTTTCCCAGTAATGGTCAAGGACTTCTTCGAATGAAGCGTCATTTTCCCTTTGTTCAGGCCAGGGGAATCTGTAAATGTAAACTTGAACGTCGCGCGCTGCGAGCTCCTCGAGCATTAGATTCAGATATTCGAAATAGACGCTATAACCTTTTTCAAAGCCGGTTGTGTAACCATGTGGTCCGATTTCTGCTGGAGAAATATGATCAAACCCTCTGGAATAGTACCCTTTAGAGATTTCAAATCCAGATAGTTCCTGTTGGGTATAGATACCTGTCAGTTCCGGACGTAGCGCTCGAGGGTCATCTAAGGCTGCCTTAACAATATTGTTAACGCGTTTTCGAAACATCCACGCAGGAATCCGAGTACGTACATACCACTCAGCCGATTCGTTCCACGGCAATAATCGCATGATCGTCGCATGATAAGACTCTCTTAAAGAGGGGCGATAGTAGGCCCAATAGATATCTCTCATCCAGTCTTGACCACCTAGAAGATAGAAGCTGAAATTGACGACAACGATCTTTGGTTTTTTTTTCGCAGACTTAAGGGCTCGTTTACTAAAATAATAAGTAAAAGGTGTTTGCATGCCAGGCCGTGAAAGATTCATGGCATCCATTTCAATGCCGTGCTGCTCCATACGATCTTCGAATTCACGTGGAATTAAGCCTTGGTGGCCTCGACTATCGCCCAGGAAAAGTACATCTCCACCAGCGTCCCAGCTTTCATCATTGACTCCTTCCAGCAAAACAAAGTTTGAATCAAAAAAAGGAGCGACTTTTAAGAGCGCCCAATTCAGCACAATAAAAGTACCAATACTCAAGGCCAGACAAGTGACGGAGCGTGGTATTTTAAAACTGGAAATAGATAAATTGCTGGCCACTCTCAGCTCCTAGAAGAATCACTGCAAATAACATCACTCCGAGGGCCACAGCAGTGAGGTAACCTCGTTGTACACGGAGATCTGGTGTTAAAGATTTTGCATGGTATTGCCAGAAAGAAAAGACGATTAACGGTGAGGCATAGAACATCAGTATTTTTAGTGCAGATAAATCTACTTTAGAAGCATAGCCAACCGCTGGAGAAAACAGATACGTGTAATACTCGAATGCCATTCGAATTCCTTCAGCACGAAAGAGAATCCAAAGCAAAACGACGACATTAAAAGTAATTACGATTTTCAGAGTTACCGGCAGACGGACTTTTGTCGCTCGTGCCAATACAAGCTCGAAAGTGATCCATAATGCATGTAAAACGCCCCACAATACAAAATTCCAGGAAGCACCGTGCCAAAGCCCTGAAAGTGCAAATGTAATAATGAGGTTTTTGATATGTTTCCCGAAGCCACCTCGTGAACCACCCAGAGGAATATAGACATAATCGCGAAGCCAATACGATAAGGTAATATGCCAGCGACGCCAAAAATCATTCAGAGATTGTGCTAAGTAGGGTAGATTAAAATTGATTGATAAATTGATGCCCATCGCCCGGGCAATGCCACGCGCCATATCAGTGTAACCTGAAAAGTCACAATAGATCTGAATCGCAAAACAATACGCGCCAATCAGCAATCCAAGACTGGTTGTTTGCGAGGGGTTGTTAAACGCGGCATCAGAAATGGGGGCTAAATTATCTGCAATGACCAGTTTTTTGAAGCACCCAATAATAAACAGTCGGGATCCCAAATAGAGGTTTGCGAATCTGAAACGTGGTTCCCGCTTGATTTGTGGCAGAAGTTTTCCTGGTCTTTCAATCGGACCTGCCACTAATTGTGGAAAGAACGCAACATAAGAAGCAAATGCAAAGAAATTGCTTTCAGCTCGATAGTGTCGACGATAAACATCAATTGTGTATGAGAGGGTCTGGAACGTATAAAAAGAAATTCCAGGTGGTAATAGAATCTGAATCAGATAGCGTTCATCTTCTGGTATCCCGAATGCGGTCGTAAATGATTCGGCAAAAAAGTTGTAGTATTTAAAGATTCCGAGCATCCCTAGATTGGCGATAAGACTAATTAATAGCAAGATACGCCGTTTAAAAGCCGCATCTGTTTTATCAAGTCTCAGTCCAACCAAGTAATCGATACCGGTTGAAATGATTAATAAACTGAGAAACCGATAGTCCCACCAGCCATAAAAAAGATAGCTACCGGTCAATATCAACAATAATCGCGCTTGCCCTTTACATAAGAAAAATAAAGGCAAAAACACAACAAAGAAGATTAAAAAAGCGTTGTTGAAAAATAACATTATTATAATGGGCTCGGCAATTGAAAATTTGACAATTCGCGGGATATTAAAACATAAGAAAAAAGCAGTCTAGCTCAATTTTTGCGTATTAATGGCTCGATTTGCTCGGTTTCAGGAACCAGAGTCGCTTATTGTCGTCGTTCCACCCCCAATTATGCTGTCCGTCTTGATATTTATTGCGATAGGAGACTGGGCGAAATGAGGCACCTGGGTCGATCTGCTGGGCTCCAGTGCAGATGAGTGCAGAAATTTGAATCAGGTAAATGAATGTATCACTGGCTTACTGTGATATTCAGAAATGGGGGACTTTTTTAAGCGTTTCTATTTTTTCAAGTGCACCATTGATGTCTTGATCGTCAGGCGTTGTTTTTTTGAGCGTGAGATAGCTGGCTTCTGCTTCAGGTATCTTGTTGTAGAAGAGTTGATACTTTGCCAGCAACTTTAATATCTGCAAGTCATCAGGAGCCAGCTCATGTGCTTGCATCAATAGTTTGAGAGCCTTGCCTGGAACACCCTCTGATTGATAAATAGACACTAATTTTAATACAGACTCGCGTTGCTTCTGGTTTAGTGGTTGACTTTTTTCGTTGTTCGTTTTCTTTCGATTTATGAAAAGTGTCTCAAGCGAATTTTCCATACTGATCATGTCGAGTAACGTCTGCGCGTCTTTGTTGTCCGTAGATTGTATTTGATTAAGTTCTTTTATGGCCTGTGTCGTTCGTCCATTGATTAAATGAAGTCGCGCCAATAAGAGATGAGCTTTTTCGATCTCGTTTTTGCGCGCCTTGTCTGAAGCTAACACTTTTTGTGTAAATTCGTGAGTCTTTTTGAAGTTTGCCAGTTTCCAATATGCTTGTGCAATGCGAAGATTGTTCCGGGGAGTTTGTGATGGAGTTGATTTAGCATCACCATTTTTACTAGCCAACTGTTTCTGTGACAGCATTGTTCCACGTCGGATGGATTGACTAATTAATTTTTGTCCTGGCATCCGCGCGGCTTTTGTAAATTCTTGTAGCGCTTGTTTAAATTGACGTTTACCGACATAGGCCCACCCCAGAAAATTGACGATTCGGACATCACTGACCTCTGGTAGTTCTTGGACAAATGAAATTGCAGCGTCATATTTTTCCGCCTCAAGTAACTGTTGGAGATAAGTTACCTGAGCCGAAAGCCGATGGGGAAACTTGTCAAGTACTTCCCTGGCAATTTTCATTGACTCGTCTTCCTGCCAGTATTGATGACGAATGGTTCCTTCATAATTTGGTTGTATTTCAAGAATCATCACTCCTTTTTTTTCGTAGACAGGAGTCAGGCGGTAGACAAGATCATTGTCCAGTAAGTGCCACGGGAACGCGCCTACTGTAGTTCTATCAAAGCTAACCAGATACCTCGGTGAGAAGGTTTGAATTGCTTCATGAAGTTTCTCTGGTTTTGTTTGCTCAAAATGAAGCTGTTTCTGGAAGCGATGGCCGGTCGTGGCAACATCGTTACGGCGTGTAAATAACCGTGCATCTTCAGCAGTGTTTTTTTTGATCCAATTTCCCGCTGCCACAAAATTGCTATAGTGACTTGATGGGAATTCCGTTTGATAAAACTCATCCCCTTTAAAGATAAGTTGCTGATTCGCATAAATCATGCTGTAGTCTGTTTTAGACTGAGAGACGAGTAATCCGATACCGAGTATGATTGCGCTTCCTGCAATGACTTTTTTGATGGTTTCGTTTGCTCCAAAGAAACGATTGACAATGCATACAAATCCCACGGGTAGAAAAGCCAGAATGATCGGTAACAGAGGGAGAATATAGCGAGGTTGCATCCAAGGCCATAAGGAGAGAATACCGAATGTGATAAAAGCATAGAGAAAACTGACTGCTCCCCCGCTCTTCCAGCATTTCAACATACCGTAGATGGCGATTGAAATAATAAAGATGCTGCCAACAGAATAAATGAGTTGTGGTCCTGGTAGAACATGATTACCATCAAGCACAAATCGTTCATAACTTGGAACGACTCCAGGCATATTGGGAAACATTTTTTGACACAAGCTTTCAAAGTGAATGAGTGACCGATTCAGCATGGAAAGTAATGTGCCCATCACACCCATCGATTTCATTTCACCGATCGTAGATGCAGAGTAAACATCCGATTTTAATGAGTTGTTTCGCAGCATCCACAGGCCAGTTGCTGCAAACGAACAGATCACGCTTATCAAATAAGGCCAGCGTGTTCGTTTGACAACTGCCCACATACCAAGAGCCAATATCAACGCAACGCCAATCGTGCGGATAAATGGCAGAAACACTAATAAGCCAGTTACGAGAATGAGAGTTCGCTGGTTGACCTTTTCTTCATCTTTAGAAATGAGATAAAGAATAGCGATGGTAAAAGCCATGAAGGGAATTTCACTCATGATGAGCGTTGAAAAAAGTAAGATATAAGGATTGGTGGCTAACAGAAGAATGACAAACAAGGCCGGCCAGTGGAGAAAATGTTTTGTGTTGGGAGACACTTCGATGGCAAGATTCTCCAAACGACACATAAACAAGTAAAGCAGAGTCAGCATCATGACTGCGGTAAAAATGACCGTCACCTTGGCAAGTACGGCATCGTAAGGGGCGATCAAAGCAGCCGGGATGAGTAGCACAGACATGCCTGGAGGACGCACTGTAAAATAAGGCTCCCCTGGAAAATCGAATTGGCGATACTCGTAGTCATTCACGAGTCCCCGTGCCATCAAGACATAGTCGCCACTATCTGGGGAGAACAAATAAAGCTGGTTTATCCGGGCACCTGTTAGAACGGCGAAAAAAATTAATATTGCAACCATCAAGTTTCGTGAATGATGATTCTTTGATTGCAAAACTTCGTTCATACCAATACCGAATTCAATGACTGTGATTTTAGATCGTTGCTGAAATAGGACTAAAACTAGCGGTGTTAGTCCTGTTTCTCAGGAATGGATCATAAAAGGGAACCTTAGGCGCTCGCGAAGCTTTTTCTATGGATTCTTATCAATTATTTGATTCTACAATCAGAGAGAAACGGTTTTGCAGGTTGTGAAGCGGTTATAGCTCTCAAAATGAACAAATGAGTGTAGTGTCAATCGATTTTTGCGTTTGTAACTACTTGCAACGAGGCATTTTAATTCGCTACTGGAGCTGAGATCATCCGCGTTATATCGTCGTGTTCATTTCATGTCAGCCAAGGCAGCAATGCTTGTGCAAATGACAGCACGAGGAAGAAACCGCACATATCGGTCAGCGTTGTCAGAATTGGTCCGGAAGCCAGTGCCGGATCGAGTTTGAAACCCTTCAGCACTAGTGGTATTACTGCGCCCAGGCAGACGGCCATGAGCGTGTTAAGCGCTAATGCTCCACCCACGACGAGTCCCAATGCCGGTATCCCTTTCCAGAGGTAAGCAACCATTCCCAGTAGAACTCCTAGAGCAATCCCATTCACCATACCCAGCACGAATTCTTTACGGAAGATATAGAGCCAGTCTCGCGGACGAATCACGCCCAGCACCAGTTCGCGTGTACTGACAGCGATGGATTGATTACCAGAGCAGCCACTCATGTCAGATACAATTGGTAAAAAGACAGCGAGCGCGATCACGCTGGCGAGAACATCTTCATACATGGCGATCACGCTTGCAGCAACCACATTCAACACGATGTTGATGCTGAGCCATGACAGTCGCCGCGCGCTGCGAGTCTTTAGTGGGAGGCTACGAAGTTCTTCACCACCCATAATTCCGGCAAAACGGAGAAAGGTTCGACCCGCCTGTTCTTC
>JAJDEK010000436.1 GCA_029259875.1 Planctomycetaceae bacterium | reverse complement strand
CTTCTGTTGAAGATGAACCTCTTACCGTACAGATCTTTAGCGGAATCACTTCCGAGTTAGTCAGAGGAGCACGCTGGTTAGAAGACCGCGGATACGAAGCCGTCGATCTTAACATGGGGTGTCCGATGGCTAAAATCAACGGGAACGGGGGAGGAGCAAGGATCATGTGTGCTCCCGATGCAGCCTGTCAGATGGTGGCTGATGTCGTCGATGCCGTTTCTATACCCGTTACAGTGAAAATGCGATTGGGTTGGGATCGAGATTCCATTACAGCGCCATTGCTGGCAAGAGAATTTGAACAAGCAGGAGTGGCTGCGATCACCATTCATGGTCGCACGCGCAATCAAGGTTTTGGAGGAACCGTTGATCGAGGCGGAATCAAACAGACGGTCGAAGCAGTCCACCATATTCCTGTGATTGGTAATGGCGATGTTTGCACGGTTGAGGATGCATTCCAAATGAGGAAGGAAACTGGATGTGAAGCGGTTTCCATCGGTCGAGGGGCCATGCTCGATCCTTGGATCTTTCGTAAGATTTCTCAGGTTGTTCAGGGAGAGGAACCTGTCTCAGAACCAACTGTAGAAGAACAAATTCAATTTCTGGTACGTCATTTTACTTTGATGATAGAACAGTATGATGACTATGGATGCAAGTTGATTCGCAAATTTGCTGCTTGGTACGGAGCCCGGTTGGGAATTCCTGAAGATCTGGAGGACCGTTTACGACAATTTGAATCGATCGACGAGTTTTATGACATAGTTACACAAATTCGTTTGCGACATGGAGAGCGAGAATCTTCAGTAGCGACGGCGTTGATCAAGACTCCCAATGGTCCGGTAGAACGTTGGTGACATCTGAAGAGAATCTCCACGATGCGATTATGAAAACAGGCCCTCTGAAGTAAAATTCAGAGGGCCTGTTTTGGTTTCAATTGTGAATAGCTGCTTTAGTTAAAAATGTCGAGAGCACCGCCATTGTTAAGATCCAGTCCCAGATCCAGCAAGAACCAGTCATCACCCCGGGCAACAGCGCCATAGAGCTCATCAATTTCACCATCGTTAAAGACGGTAGTGCTATCAAGCTTGATATTATTTACTCCAGCCACAGTATTGCTAACACGTGTGCGAAGATTCTGGACACGGTCGCCAAACGGCGTGGCAGATGACCATTCCGCTAAGATTCCGAACAACTGTGTCAAACCATTGTCGTAGACGGTAGAACCACCAATCATGATATCACCGTTCGCATTGTAGTTGGTGTTGGTATGAGGGCCTTCGTTATGGCCACGTACAAAGTCTGCTCCCAGTCCGCCAATCAGGATATCAAATCCATCAGGGCCTCCTTCGAGAACATCGTTACCATCGCCACCAATTAAAACATCGCTGGCCAAGCCACCTTGCAGATAGTCATTTCCAAGACCACCGAAGAACATGGATTCGGTATCATAGAAGGAATCAACAGCAACGATACGGTCATTTCCACCCAGACCCCAAGCATACACGCCACCAGTGGGAGCAAACTCACCAATGACGACGTCGTTGATTGTAACTTGGATCACACTCGCAAAATTTTCCGAGATCAAGATGATGTCATCTGCCTGAGTACCAGTAATAAACAGGGCTGATTTTCCAGGGCGGTTCGGGTCTGGTAGTAAACCTACGAAGTTTTCTGGAATAATTGTGACCAGATAGTCTTCCACTTCACCATCAGCGGCAGGGCTGGTAGTAGTTAATCCACCAGCAGAACTCAGACGGAATCGGGCGGCGACTTCTCCCACGACGACTCCCGCCGGTAATGTCACAGCGACAGAATTGGCACCTGCGACAACCGCATGGCTGCTGAGAACTTGCTCATTAGCTTCCCAGGTTCCATTGCCATTGAAATCGATCCAGGCATCGATAAAACCGCTTCCAGTCGAAAGTATCGTAATGGTGGATGCAGAATCACCGGCGATGATTGGATTAAGTAAGATACCGTCATCATCATCGAGATTAGCAGCAGCAGATTCCTGTCCATTGGCGTCAGCAGTGACGACACTTCCCAAAAGCAGACCATTATCATTGAGAGCATGTTGTGGACCTTCTCCATCCGGGTCACCCACAAGGTTGGGGAAAGAATCAGGAGCATCTCCGAAATCAACACCGTTAGAGGCGACGATGAATGCAGTGTCGGTAATCGTTTGAGGAGTTGTTGTACCAAATGGTCCCGCAAACTTGAGAACGTTACCCAGGTCGGTTTCGACGACATACAGATTATTGTCAGGGCCAAAGGTCAGACCGTAAGGTAGTTCCACTGCCCGGCCGAAGGTGTAATTGTCAATGAAGTTGCCTGAGACCGGATCGAATCGGAGAATACTTTCAGTCGCTCCATTGGCAACATAGAGAAGCCCATCAGGGCCAATTGTCAGACCGCGTGGATTTGTAAGACCACCAGTACCAGCGGCAATAAACGGGCCACCAGGGACAACATCGCCATTGGAATCGAACTTCAGAATTTCATTGGTGCTGAAGCTGGCTACATAAAGGTTTCCATTGGCATCAAAGGTCATGCCGAATGGTTTGCCCATACCCCCTTCATTTCGTGAGACAAACTCACCGATGAAGGCACCTGTCAGACCGTCATATCGTAGAATACGATCACGCAGAAAGCCGGTGTCAGCAACATACAGATCAGGAATTCCAGGAGCAGAACCAGGACCAAAGGCAATAAAGCGTGGTTCAACCAGGCCACCACCTGAAGCAAACACACCGGATCCGATGATCGCTCCTGTCTGACCATCATAACGCAGGATTTGTCCGGTATCAGAACTGGCTACATAAAGGTTGCCATCAGGACCGAAGGTTATTCCGTTGGGGACATCAAGTCCTCCAGATCCTGGAATGACAAACGAACCTTTGGATGCACCGGTTTGGCCATCAAAACGTTCGATTGTGTGATCAGAACCATTTGAATTTTCAAAACCATTGCTCACATAAAGATCGCCATCAGGTCCAAAGACGATATCCCGTGGACTATTCAAACCAGATGAAACAAACTCAAGCAGAAAATTACCGGGTTGGCCTTGGCCAGTGTCGGCATCTTCATAGGCTGCTGTAATGGTTTCACCAAATACAACTTCTAAAGTTCCGTTTTCAGTGACCACCGTACCTGGTGAGGAGAAAATGGTGCCTACGAAGGCCCCGGATGGAGTTGCCGTTAAAATAACTGTTTCAGAATCTCCGCCCGATGATGTGACTAAGACGTTTACTGTGGCAAGTCCCAATAAGTCACCATCGGTAACTGTGATAGTAATCAAGTCGCCGGCATCATAAGTTACTGCATCAAATGTGATAGTACCAAAACGCGAAGCCGTAAGGTCAATACGGTAGTCTTCAACTTCACCATCAGGGGCAAAACCAGTGACTCCCAGTCCCGCTTGTGAACTCAGACGGAATCGGGCGAAGCTTTCTCCAACGCTGAAAGCAGCTCCCTGCGGGATGGCAACTTGGATTGTCGTAACGCCAGCGGTGACTGGAACGTCGACCGCGATTTGCTCACTGATGTCCCAGACTCCATCACGATTGAAGTCAATCCAACCCTGTAAGAATCCATCGCCCGATGATTCTACCTGGATTGTTGTAAATGCGTCGCTTTGGGAAATTCCATTCGAGAGAAAAACAACACCATCCTCGTCTGCACCATCTCCCGATGCATCCAGGCTGGGAAGTCCGTCCTGTTCCAAATCAATAGAGGAGCCAAGAGTGAGGCCCCCTAACAAGCTGTGTCTTGCTCCATCATCTGCGAGTAGTGTCGGGTAGGGTGCAGGTGCGTCCCCAAAATCAAGGCCGAAGTTACCAGCGGTAGAAAGCCCAAATGCCAGTGTGTTGATACTATCTTGGCTACCATTGAATCCTGCAGTCAGGAAATCAGTTCCGAAATCGACGTCAGTGTCATCACCAGTACCAAAGATGCCATCGGGACCTAATCCAATAATATTTCCAATGTTTCCGCCGATGTCAATTAGTTGAGAAGGGGTAAAACGGGAGTTGGAGGTGTGCCACAATCCGAAGAAGTGTCCGGCTTCATGGGCAACAATATTTCCCACCGCGGTTCCAACCAGCTCGACCATATCGATTCCGAAATTCTTGATAATATTATTCAACGAATCTTGTTCGGCTGCGTTCGTACTACTGAGTAAATCGAGCAGTACAACCGCCGATTCAGTGGTATCGAAGTTTCCTACATCAATTGATTCAGCAATTCCGATAGTGGGAATTCCAAGTTCGCTGATCGTGCCACCTACAATAATACGACTTACATTTTCCTGCCCGAAGGGGTCGGCATGATCACGGCTGTTCAAGATACGAATGCCATAGTC